>NZ_AUPM01000059.1 GCF_003265365.1 Petrotoga sp. 9PW.55.5.1
CCCCTTCAAGGAAGGANGAATTAAACCATTTTATAACGAAGATAGATTCCAGAAAAAACTCGGATGCCTGGCTCCTGTTGAGTTCAGAAACCAAGCATCCAGTTGTATATAGTTTTTATTAATTTTTGTGTCTACTTGACATGGGGCAGTTCAAATTCAGGGCTTTTATATTTTCTGTAGGAAGTAGCATGGATATAATTGGGATGTCAAAAAATTAAGTCCTAAATTTCATGATTGATAGGGCTGAATAAAAGTAATTAATTTAATCAAAACTTAGATATTACTAGCAATATCTAAGATTATTTATATACTTGCACATAATGCATAAAACTTAAATTATAATTTGTGTTATACTTATAGTAACGGAAAAAGCTTAGAAATTAGATTTTGTTTATAACAAATATTTTAAAAATGGTAATTCACTAATTTCAAACATTAAGTGGGAACTTTTTGCAGAAACTTGTAAAATGAGAAGTTTTAGGAGTTGAAAATAATATGAAAGAAAAAATATTTTTTGATTGTGATGGAACAAAAGTAATAAATGATAATGTATTAACAACTAATGAAATTGATAACAACAGTATTGATTTAATTATTACTTCTCCACCTTATAATGTAGATATTAATTACGCATCCCATAATGATAAACTATCATATCTTGAATACCTTGACTTTAGTAAAAGATGGCTATCAAATTGCTACAACTGGTTAAAAGATGATGGTAGGTTTTGCTTAAATATACCCCTGGATAAAAACAAAGGTGGTCAACAAAGCGTTGGTGCTGATTTAACTGTATTAGCAAAAGACATTGGATTTAAATATCATTCGACAATTATTTGGAATGAAGGGAATATATCTAGAAGAACCGCTTGGGGATCATGGCTTTCAGCTTCGGCACCTTATGTTATAGCTCCAGTAGAATTGATAGTGATATTATATAAGCAAAGATGGAAAAAAGCTTCTGGAAGTAAAAAATCAGATATTACTAAAGAAGAATTTATGGAATGGACAAATGGCCTTTGGACCTTCCCTGGGGAAAGTAAAAAGAAAATTGGACATCCTGCTCCTTTTCCACTAGAATTGCCAAAAAGATGTATCAAACTGTTTTCTTACGTAGGAGACGTTGTTTTAGATCCTTTTATGGGGTCAGGTACGACTTTATTAGCTGCTTATCTAAATAAAAGAAGATCAATAGGAGTGGAAATTGAGAAAACTTATTGTCAATTAGCTAAAAGCAGGTTAATAAGGGAGGGTAAAATAAATGAACGAAAACTCTTTAACTCTAAAAGATCTGATAATGGAGTACTTCAAAGCTCATCCTAATGAAGAGCTATAAATCCAATATTAAAAACGGGTAATTATAATTACCCGTTTGTATTTAGTTGACCGTCTTAAAAAGTGAGGGAAAAATCGTCAATAATCATGGAGGCAACGGAGGGATTTGAACCCTCGAATAGCGATTTTGCAGACCGCCGCCTTTGACCCCTTGGCTACGTTGCCATTTGGCGGGGACGACGGGACTCGAACCCGCGAGCACCGGTGTGACAGACCGGCATGATAACCAACTTCACTACGTCCCCATTTGCCAATGATATTCTATCATATAATTTCCACTTTGTCTAGATTATTCTTTGTCTTTAACTTCCTCGTTGTTGGATACTTCTTCTTGATTAGAAGTATTTTGAACTTCAGTATCAGTATCTTTTTCAAATTCTTCTTTAGAAATTTCAACTATCTTGACTTTATCCTTTATCAATAAAGCAACTTTTTCTCTTAATTTGTTCCAAATGATTTCATTCATCAATTCGGGATTAGAATTCATAATTTCTTGAGCTCTAGAAAAAGGAATTCCATACATCGAGGAGAAGTTTTTAATTTCTAGTGAGAGTTCATTATTTTCTACTTTGATGTTGTTTTCTTCTGAAATTTTTTCTATTATAACTACCTCTTTAATCCATTTTAGGGCACTTTCTTTAATTTCTTCTCTAAATTTGTTTTCATCGTTATCATGTTTTTTTAGCTCTTCTTCATATTTCTCTTTGTTTTTTAAATCTTGAATAGATGTATCGATATAGTAATTGAGGCTTTCGTCAGAAATATCTATTTGAACATAGTTGGGTAATTCAGAAAGGATATAATTCACGGCGAATTGTTCGTGCCAGTTTTTAACCGCATCTTCTCCTTCCTTTTGTAAGTTTTCTTTTAATTCACTCAATGTTTCAACTTCTATGTTTAGTTCTTTCGCAAAAGCATCATTTAATTCAGGGAGTTTGCGAGAGTAAACCTGTCCTACTTTGATTTTTTGGATGATTTTTTTATCATCTTGTGTTTTTTCTAATTCAAACTCAGAATCTTTTGTCTTTCCTACGAGGTTTTTTACTAAATCCCTTTCGTCATCTTTTCTTACAATAATTTCATCTTCTTTTTCTTCTTCTAGAATCTCACCGTTTTCATCAACTATGCTGAAAGTAATTCTAACATAATCTTCATATTCAATTGGTCCGTCTTTTGGTTCAATAATAGCATTACTCTCTAACAATTCATCTAATCTTCTTTGTACATATTCTTCAACAATTTCTTTTGATTCAGGAATTTTTACTTCCATATTTTCAAAATCAGTCTTTATTACTTCTGGATATGTATGTAATAAAACTTCAAACTCAATATGTTCTACATCTTGAGCTCGAGATTCTATAATCATTGGAAAAAGCAATTTTTCTTCTTCTCTAATTTTATGATCAAGTTCATGTTCAGCCTCTTCTAATAACATATTGTCAAAATCAGAACCTAAGCGTAACTTAATAACTTGCTTGGGTACCTTTCCCTTTCTAAACCCTTCAAAAGTATAGCGATTATTAATTTCTCTAACAATATTATTTTCTAATTTCTCTATTTCTTCCTTTGAAAATTTAATTAGATATTTCTTAACGTTTTTATTTTCGTGTAAAAGTGTCTTTTCCATAAATTAGCCTCCTAAAACTCATGTTTTTATTCAAAGTACAAATTATTATACAATGAAAGTAACTTTATTTTGTTAATTAAACGTCAATTTTTATTTTTTAACTGTAAACTTTTTCCTGGATACGATTTTTTTAAAAAATGAAATCAGTAAAATATATAAAAAATATTAATAAACTATTTTATGGAAAAAATGCCTATAGTATGTTAAAATAAAAAGGTTAGTGACAATTAACAGGGGTGACAGTTTTGATAGAACATTTTAATTTACAAGATTTAAAGATACTTTATGGGGCTCAAGAAGAAATCTATACTCATATTAAAAATCAAATAAACAAAGAAAAGTTATGGATAGTGACTTTAAATGCTTTAATGTATATGGAATATTTGAAAGATAATGATTATTCTAAGGCAATAAAAAATGCTTCTTTTTCAATACCAGATGGTATAGGAATAGTCAAATTATTAAAAAGAAAAGGAATTGATACCGAACGCTGTCCAGGTATAGATACAATGAACTTTTTGCTAAACTTATCAAAGGAAAAAGATTATGGTGTCTATTTATTAGGATCTTTTGAGGAAAGTGTAAAAAGGGCTGTTAAAACAATAGAAAGTAATTTTAAAATCAAAGTATCTGGTTATCACAATGGTTATTTTGAAGAGCATCAGGAAGAAGAAATAGTTAAAAATATAAATGAAAGTAAAGCTGATCTTCTTTTTGTTGGAATGGGGATACCAAAGCAAGAGATATTTATTTTTAGAAATTATAAAAAATTAAATGTAAAGCTGATGATGGGAGTTGGAGGAAGCTTTGATGTAATAGGGGGAAGTGTAAAAAGGGCTCCGGCTTTTTATCAAAAGTTAGGATTGGAATGGTTGTATCGCATGTTTGAGGAGCCCCACAGGTTCAAAAAATTACCTATTTTGTTGAAATTTTATATAAATTTGTATAGAAAAAACAATTAATCAATAAATTCTATATTTAATTTTGACATTTCTGAAGAAATATTTAAATAACAAGTATAAGAGGCTTCAGAGAAATTTGCTGATATATAAGACCCATCTTCTCTTTGATTCATCCATTCTAAATTTTTGAAGTTTAATTCCCCAAGTTGATTCATAATCAAAGCGGTATTGTTTGGTAATTTTACATTTATAGATGAAACATTTGAATCAATATCAATGTTTGAATTGTCAATTTCTGAAGGGATAATAGTGATCTTAGATGCCGTTGTTTCTACTCTAACGTTATTTGTCTTTATATTTCTAAAATTTAAGTAGCCATCACTAACGTTCAATTTGGCCAAAAATCCATAAGAGATATTTTCGTTTAAATAAACTGATATTTTTGATCTTCTGGGAACTTTGACGTTAGATACCATGAGTTTGTTAAATATTTTAACTTCATTGTTTAAATATTCTTTTTTAAATGAATATATTTCAGAATCTATACTAGCTTTAATTCTTAACGGGGATCCTGATTGTATCGCTAAATTTCGGGACGGTTCAATCGTAATATAGCTCCAATCAACATCTACAGATAAATTTAGAGAATCCCCAGAAAATTCTTTTGGATAATCTGATATGGATATCTCTTTATTAATTTTCTTATGAGGTCTTCTCACGCGGAAAATTCCAGATAATCCTGCTGCCAGAATGTATGAAGCGATCAAAAGTAAGAAAATTTGCCAAAAGTTTAAAACGGTTGGAAAAAGGCTAAATGAATCAATTAACAATATTACCCCAAAAATCAGACTTCCTAAAGAACCGGTGTCTCTTTTCTTAAAAAATGTGAATCCATAGGATAAAAAGATAATTCCAAAGAAAAACTTTAAAATTGAGAGATTGATGAAAATTTCATTAAACAAAACCGAAAGAAAAATCAAGATACCTAAGGTAATTAGAATAATTCTTCCTTGCATCTTTTAAACCCCCCTGTTTTTTAAGAAATTTTCCGAGTCTTCCTCGGAGTAACCCAACTCTTTTAAAAGCTCTTTTGCGAAAGTTCTTGAAATTTTTTCTTCCTTTAACAAGTTTAAAATCTTTTTTTCTTCTACAGTTAAAAAATCGTCAGATGAGAAAGATTTTTCCTTTGTTTGATCCTTTTTTAAAGTATTTTCGGCTAGATATTCAATTTCTTTACCTTTAATTGTAACGTCTCCACTTAAGATGTTGATTTTTAAAACTCTTTTTTTATCAAAATTTGATTTTTCATAGGTTTGTATTAAATCAACGTTGGATTTAACGGATGAGGCTAATTTCTTTATAGCTCCTTCTAGATAAATACTTTCCTTGCCTTGAACATAGAGGTTAACATCAGCTGAAGCGGCATCAATCCTACAATAAAAATCATCAGTTAAACTATCAATGAAAATATCACCGCTTGCTGCATTAATTTTAGCATTTGTTATTAAAGAGTTTTCAACTGACACATCTCCAGAGGCCATATTGAGATTTAAATCCTTGATTTCAGAGTTCTCAATCGTAAGATCACCACTAGCAAAGGAAAAAGTGCAATTATATATATTCGTATTGTAAATGTCAAAATCTCCTGAAGCGCTTTTTAAGATAAACTCCTCAACGGTTGTGTCATTTAAATCAATTTCTGCATCACCTGATTTTGAATCAATCTCAAAAAAATTCAGCATATGAGAATTAGGTGCTCCTGACACATCAAAATCTCCAGAATATGTTTTAATTACTAATTCTTCAATTTCTGTAGAATCAAGATCAATATTTAAATCTGCAGATGAAAGATCTAATTTTAGAGATTTAACTTCTTCATTTACAAATAGTTTTATTGGAATCTGGTGAAAATTTTTTGAAAAAGAAAAAAATTTTGAAAGAAAATCCCCTTTTTCATAATTTATATTTACAGTAGCAATTGTTTTATCTGAATTCCAAGAAGTTTTTATATCAACTTCCAAATCTTCATATTCCAAATGGCTAACTGGTCCGTAAAGAACTTCAACATCACCTTGGAAATTTTTTGCAAAGATTATGATAGCTTTTGAATTATCAAGATTAACTATAGGCATAAAGCATTCCTCCTTATTTTTTATACTTCTTTAGTATTTCTTTTGCTTCTTCCGGAGTTATTTCACCCTTTTCTATTTTTTCTAGAATTTCCAACGTTTTTTCTCTGGTTTCTACAGTTTCAGATTCATACCCCATAGCAGTTGCTAGTTCTTCTAATCTTGCCTTAGCTGTTGGATAAGAAATTCCTAACTCCTTTTGAAGTTCTGATAAATTTCCACGTACTTTAATAAATATTTTTAA
This sequence comes from Petrotoga sp. 9PW.55.5.1, assembly GCF_003265365.1. Classification (NCBI taxonomy): domain Bacteria; kingdom Thermotogati; phylum Thermotogota; class Thermotogae; order Petrotogales; family Petrotogaceae; genus Petrotoga; species Petrotoga sp. 9PW.55.5.1. The sequence continues at coordinate 6,238 of NZ_AUPM01000059.1, forward strand.
AAAAGTTAATTGTTGATCGCTAAGACGAGCAAATTCTTCCAGTTCAAAGTTACCGGAAATTTCAGTACCGCAATCTTCACATTGGTATCTGATGATATTTAGTTTACCCCCGCAAGCAGGGCACTTAGACAGTCTATATTTGGCCATTTTTCAACCTCCTTTTCAAAACAGCTTAATTAAAAAAATAAAGTTGTCATACAAGAATTTTTATATAAATATAGAATAACTTACAAAAATTATATCATAAAGATTAAAAAAAGTCAACTAATAATTAAAATATTTTATTATTCAAATATTTTTATAAATATATTAAAGTAAAAAATTGAAAAAAAGGAGTTTTTAAAATTTGATATCTATTTGATATAATCAATTCAATGGTATAATATCAATGTTTATTCAAAACGATTAATAACAACATTGAAAATATTGAGGAGGATAAAAAGTGGCTATAGACACACCAAAGTGGTTAAAGAATAGCGTTATTTATGAGGTTTTTGTTAGAAATTATGGAAACGCAGGAACTTTTACAGATATATATAATGACTTGGAAAGAATAAAAGCTCTAGGAACTGACATAATTTGGTTTATGCCTTTTTATCCAATTGGGAAAGTCAATAGGAAAGGTACCCACGGGAGTCCCTATGCAATAAAAGATTACGAAAATATTACTCCGGAAATAGGAAGCAAAGATTATTTTATGAAATTAATTGATAAAGCACATGAAAACGGATTGAAAGTAATGATAGATATAGTATTCAACCATACTTCCCAAGATTCAAAACTTTTAGAAACTCATCCCGAATGGTTTTTAAAAGATGAATATGGTAATATAAAAAGGAAGGTAGAATCTTGGAATGATGTTTACGATTTGGATTATTCTAATCGTGAATTATGGGATTATTTAATCAATGTTTTATATGGCTGGGTAAATATAGGCGTGGATGGTTTTAGATGTGATGTGGCACCACTAGTTCCGATAGAATTTTGGAAAGAAGCAAGAGAAAGATTGAATCAGAACAAAGAGATAATTTGGCTAGCAGAATCCCTCGATCTTAATTTTATTTATTCTTTAAGAAAAGAAGGGTACAATGTACACTCAGATGCTGAAGTGTATCAGGCCTTTGACTTAACATATGATTATGATGGATTTGACTATTTAAGAAGTTATTTCAGAGGAGAAAAAGATTTGAGCTTTTATTTAAATCATTTATTTTTGCAGCAAACGATGTTACCAACCAATTCTATCAAAATGAGATTTTTGGAAAATCACGATAATCCAAGAATAGCTTCTGTTTTAAACGGTAAGGATAAGATAAAAAATTGGTCTGTTTTCTATAACCTTTTGCCGGGAGCTTCTTTAATTTATGCTGGTCAAGAACTGATGTTCGATAAATTACCTAACTTATTTGAAAAAGACCCAATAAAATGGAACAACGGTGATTATGAATTTTTGAGTTTTTTCAAAAAGATTGTTAACAAGTGTAAAGAGATAAAAAGTGAATGTGATGATTTTAATATAAGAGAAATTTCAAAAGGAATATTAGAAATTATTTGGTCAAATGAAGAAAAAGAATACATAACTATTTTAAATTTAGAGGATAGATATGGGGAAATTCCAGTTGATTTCTCTGTTTATGGTATTGATTTATTATCAAATGAAATAATTTCAATAGAAAAGAAATTCACAATAAGAAAATCACCTCTAATAATTCAAGTTAATAAAAGGAATTCATCTTGGGGGGAATAAAATGAGTATTTTTGATAAATTTAAAAAGGGTTTAAGTAAAGCCAGAAATTCAGTATTCAAAAACATCAAAACTATATTTAGTGGTAAAGTTTTAGACGATGAGGTTATTGAAGAGTTAGAAGAGATTTTAATCATGTCTGACATGGGTGTGGAAGTAACAAATAAAATTTTGGAAGAATTGAAAGAAAAGTATATAAAAGACAACTCTCAAGATGATCCGCTCTTACTCTTAAGAGATATTTTAGTTGAAAATTTGAAGCAAGATGAGATAGTTGATGAGTTTACACAAAAACCTTATGTCATACTTATAGTAGGAGTCAATGGTAGTGGGAAAACTACCACTACTGCTAAGTTAGCAAAGTTATATTCAAAACAAGGCAAACAGGTTGTACTAGCGGCGGCTGACACATTTAGAGCAGCTGCAATAGAACAGTTAAAAGAATGGGGGAAAAGGCTAAATGCAACGGTAATAGCACATCAAAAAGGTTCCGACGCAGCTGCCGTGGTATATGATGCAGTAACTCACGCAAAATCTAAAAACAAAGATGTGGTTTTGATTGATACAGCGGGAAGATTACACACAAAATCTATATTAATGGAGGAGTTGAAAAAAATCAGAAGGATAATAGAAAGAGAAGTTCCTGGTGCACCCCATGAAACTTTGCTAGTGTTAGATGGTACCACTGGACAAAACGGAATATCTCAAGCTAAAGCATTTAAAGAAGCAATTGATATCACTGGAGTAGTAGTTACCAAACTAGATGGAACAGCTAAAGGTGGCATTGCGTTTTCAATAAATCATGAATTAAAAGTACCAATAAAACTTGTTGGCTTTGGTGAGAAAGAGGATGATTTAGAAATATTTGATCCGATGAATTATTGTAATGCATTATTAGGTATAGAAGAAGAGGGATAAATTATGAATGAGTTTATCAGAGATTTTGCGATATGTCCAATTTGCGAAAAAGAATTTGCTTACGATAAAGTTGCTTCAACTGCCATAAAAGTAAGTTCTTATGATCTGGACTTAAAGCCAGAATACAGGGGGGTGAATGTTCTCCTTTACTCTATGGTTACTTGTCCTGACTGTTATTTTACTTTTCAAGAATCTGATAAAAATTATATCTATGATTTTATAAATGAAACAAATAAAAATCAAATAGAAGAGTTTCTATTAAAAATAAAAATGAATATATCTCTTGAAGTAGATAATACATCGCAAAAATCTGAGAATTTTTTTGAATCTCAAATTTTAATCGCTTCAAATATTTATTCAATTCTAAATCTTCCTTCAGAAGTTATTAAAGTTTTGATAAAATTATCTTGGTTATACAGAGAACAAAAGGATGAAGAAAAAGAGTTAGGAGTTCTCTATTATTGTGCAAAAATAATCGAAAATTATTATGAAAAGTTTAACGAAGATGACTTCATACTTTCTTCTTTTTACTTAGGATATATATACTACCGTTTCCAAAATAAGAAGGAGGCTGCAAATATATTGGATAGCTTGATAAGAAATTATAATAATCCAAAAAATCAATATTTGAAAGCAGCGAAGTTTCTAAGGGGTGAATTAAATTGAGAAAATTAAGATGGTTTATTCTAATTTTTGCTGTTTTTTTCTTAACGGGTTGTACTATGTTTCAACCAGGAACTGAGCAACCAACTTTACCAAATGAAGATTTAGAATTAATCAAACAACAACTTCAAGATTTAGATACTCGATTAACCCAAATGGAAAAAGAAATTAACACTTTATCCGACAATATTTATCAAATATCAATGAACAGCAGTTATTCTTATAATATGTCTAAAAGTCTAAAAGATCAATACAATAATATTGATAGTAGGTTAGTAAGTTTAGAAAATTACCTTTACGAAGGAAAAAGCTCAGAAGAAATTGATAAACTATTAGACTTGGATGAACGTGTGAAAAAATTGGAAAATCAAATTGATACAAAAAGCGAACCCATTAAAAACGATTATAATGTATTGAATCTAGATAACCGAATTTTAACCTTGGAAAATCAAATAAAAGAAGTGCAAAATATAGTCAATAACATCCCTAAAAGTGATCAAACAATTCTTTTAGAAAGTGTAAATTCCTTGAATCAAAGAGTAGATAACCTAGAGAAAAATATACAAGATTCAGAGTTTTATTTTTTAGAAGACGGAAATTTAAAAGAAATTATACAACAAGAAGTAGAAAAGATGGATTTAGAAAAATATGTTAATAACCTTGTTGAATACAAGACTGAAGAAACAGTTTCAAAATTCTATTATATGAATCAAAGTGAAAATATTTTGAATGTAAAATCTCTTGAAAATAAAGTAGCAAATATAGAAAAACAGGTGAACAACATCAAATATGATTTGGATAAAGTTTTAATTCAACCACCTAACACCTTGAATGAAAAATATCTAGGACAAATTCAGAATATCGATACAAAAATCAATCAACTGTACCTTTCTTTAGGCGAAGCTGAAATGAATTATTTATTTGAAAACACCAACGAGGTTAGATACCAAGTAAAAGCTGGAGATACCCTTATAAACATCTCAAATGCTTTCAATTTAGGTAATAAAGGGGTACAAATAATAATGCAGGCTAATAATCTGCAATCAACAAATATAAGGATTGGGCAAGAACTTATAATCCCTGTTAACAATATTGAAGAGTATATCCAATGGCCTTTTTCTAAAACTCAAATCGCTGATTATGAAAAGATTGTCTTTAAATTTGGTGAAAGAGTAGGTGGTGGAATAACAAGTTATATAGGAGTATTAGCTCAAACAGAACAAATCTATCCTATATTACCAGGAAGGGTAATAGAAAGTGGTAAATCCGGAAATGGTAATTGGTATATAAAAATAGATCACGGAAATTCGATTATAAGTGTTGTTGGAAATATTAAAACTCCATATGTAGCAGAAGGTAAATGGGTTGATAGTAACACTTCATTAGGTTTGGTTTCTTCTGATAGTATTGTAACTATTGAACTCTGGAAAAATGGGGAACCAAGGGACCCTCTCAAACTTTTTTACAAAAATGTTGGAGAATTTAGAGCTACCTTTTATACAGAATGGGATGACAAATTGGTATACTCTCCAACGTTTAGATTGACAAGATCAGGAGAAAAACCAATATCGTATAAAACCATAGCAGCAGATCCAAATGTATTACCTTTAGGCACAATAGTTTATATACCTGAACTATCAGATCTCCCTAATAAAGGATTTTTTGAAGTACAAGATACGGGAGCAATGGTTAAAGGTAACAAAATAGATATATATGTTAATGATGTAAGGAGAGCTAACAATACTTTAGAAAATATAACCGTCTATATTGTGGGACAAAAATCTTAAGATGTTGATAATTGTTTTTTCAACAAAGAAACGATAAAAAGGAGTGATAGATAATGTCTCTTACCGTAAAAAGTGGTTACGCATTAAGGGCTTTATTCGAGCTAGCTGTATTAACAAATGATGAAGGAAGGGATAAAGTTTCCATTAGTGAACTTTCTGCAAGACAAAAAATTCCAAAAGATTTTTTGGAAAAAATATTTATAGAACTTAGAGATGCGGGAATTGTAAAATCTATTCGCGGAAAGTTTGGTGGATATTATTTAAACAAAGATCCAAAAGAACTTCGTTTGAGTGAAATTATAAGAGTGTTAGATAAACCACTCCAATCTTTTGATTGTGTGATAGGTGAATGTGAGATAGAAATAGAATGTGCCATAGAATTTGTTTGGAAAAGAGTAGACAATGCAATGATGCTAGAATTAAGGAAAATGACTCTACAAGATGTTATAGACAATGGTAAAAAATTAGCCGCACTAAAGGAAGCTCAAAAGGGAGGTACAAAGAAAAAAATCAATGTCTAACAATAAAATTGTAATGCTTATGAGTGGAGGAGTAGACAGTTCCGTTGCTGCTTATCTGCTAAAAGAACAAAATTTCCAAGTTATTGGAATCCATTTTAAAACTGTCAGCGATATTGTTTTTTCATTGATACCTGAAACTAAAAAGGTTTGTTGTAGTCCTTCTGACACTTTGGATGCACTAAAAATAGCTGATAAATTAGAACTGGAAGATTTTCAAATAGTTGATATCAAAGAAGAGTTTAAAGAAAAGATTATCGATTATTTTATCAAAACCTATAAAAATGGAAAAACACCAAATCCTTGTATGTTATGTAATAGATATTTCAAATTTGGCAAAGCCTTAGAAATAGCAAAAGAATACAATGCTGAATATATTGCTAGTGGACATTATATTTTAAAAGAATACTCAGAAAAATACTCTCGATTTGTTCTTAAAAAAGGAATAGATAAATATAAAGATCAATCTTATTTTTTATCATATATAAAAGCTGAAAACATACCTAAATTATACTTCCCCTTAGGTAATATGCACAAAACAGAGATTAGAGATATAGCAGCTAATTTAGAGTTAAGTGTTGCAGATAAGCCAGATAGCCAAGAATTATGTTTTATCCCCGATAATGATTATAGAAGATATCTTAAAGAAAATAAAGTTGAACCTAACGAAGGAATAGTTTATGATTTAGAAGGTAACGAAGTTGGAACGCATTCGGGTTATACCAACTATACAATAGGTCAAAGAACGGGAATAAACTATTATAAAAACTTCCCAGTTAAGATGCATGTATATAAAATTATTTCTGAAAAAAACGCATTAGTAGTAGCTCCTACTGAAAAGTTATATTCAAATGAACTAATAGCCACTAACGTTAATTTTATAATAGATTTTGATAAAATTGAAGGTTTATGCAGGATCAGAAAAAAAAGTGAGGAAAAGGAAGCAATTATAGAAAAAATATCCGAAAATTCTTTAAAAGTTTCTTTTAAGGAACCTATTTTTGCTGTAACTCCGGGACAGTTTGCAACAGTGTATGATAATGACGGAGTTATATTAGCTTCTGGAATAATTGTCTAAATATTGTTATCTCAATAAAAGCTGAGGTGAAAACATTGGATGGAATAAGAGATGCAGTATATCCCGGGAGTTTTGATCCAATAACATTTGGTCATGTAAATATAGTTAAAAGAGCAATTGAAAGGTTCGATAAACTACACGTTGTTGTAATGGATAATCCAAATAAAAACTATCTGTTTTCTTTAGATGAAAGACTCGCAATGGTCAAAAATGATTTGAAAGAAGTAAAAAACGTTGTAGTAGATACATATAACGGACTTTTAGTTAATTATCTCAAAGAACATAAAATATATAATCTGATCCGCGGTTTAAGAGCAGTAAGTGATTATGAATATGAACTTCAAATGGCTCATGCAAATAAATCTTTGTTACCCGAATTAGAGATATTTTTTCTCATGGCTGATACGAAGTTTTCTTATATTTCATCTTCTATGATAAAAGAAATAGCTATGTATGATGGGGATATAAGTAAATGGGTTTCACCGTATGTTGAATCAAAGTTAAAAGAAAGATTATTAAAAAAATAGTAATATATGAAATGTTTTTTTTATTTAAAAATTCAATAAAATATGCTAAAATACATTGGTTTTAAAAAACAAATATATTGTATTAATTATAGCTTGAGCAAAAAATAACAATTACAGGAGGTATTTTAATGGATGTATCAATTGAAAAGATTAAAGATTTAAGAAGCTCAACGGGAGCTGGCATGTTGGATTGTAAAAATGCTTTGCAAGAAGCTAACGGAGATGTAGAAAAAGCTGTTGAAATATTGAGAAAAAAAGGTGCTATTAAAGCCGCTAAAAAGGCCGGTAGGGTTACCAATGAAGGAATCGTTTACTCTTACATTCACCATAACGAAAAAATTGGTGTGTTGCTTTTATTAGGTTGCGAAACCGATTTTGTAGCAAGAACTGATGACTTTCATGATTTAGCCAAAAAAATCTCTCTTCAAATAGCCTCTATGAATCCAAAATGGATATCTCAAGAAGACGTTCCTGAAGATGTAGTCGAAAAAGAAAAGGAAATATACATGGAAGAATTAAAAAACACTAACAAACCTGACAATATCAAAGAAAAGATTGTAGAAAATAAATTAGAAAAGTTCTATTCAGAAAATTGTTTGTTAGAGCAAGAGTATGTTTTTGGCGAAGGTGAAAAGATAAAAGATTTAATAAGTCGGATGATTGCAAAAGTTGGAGAAAATATAACTGTAGATAAATTTACAAGATACGCTATAGGCCAATGATTATAAGGGGTGGAATTATCCGCCCTTTTTTACTATTTTTTAATTGACAAAGGAGGACCTATGTACAATAGGGTATTGCTTAAATTAAGCGGTGAAGCTTTAGGTGGAGAAGGGAACAAAGGGTTTTCTGAAGAAAATATGCAATATTTAGTAGACGAAATAAAAAAAATATCGTCAAAAGGTATAAAATTAGGACTGGTAGTAGGCGCAGGTAACATTATAAGAGGAAAAGATTTAAAAAATTTCAAGATACAAATCGCCGATCAAGTTGGAATGTTAGGTACAGTTATAAATTCTATTTATATAAAAAACTACTTAGAAAGTAGTGGCCTTAAATCAGTTGTAATTTCTAACATCGTACAATTACCCTCTGTAATCCCCATAAAATATGACGATATTGAACAATATTTTGAAAATGGATATATAGTAATTTTTGCTGGTGGAACTTCTAACCCTCTATTTACAACAGATACTGCTGCTGCCTTAAGAGCAGTAGAAATGGAAGCAGACGTAATAATAAAAGCAACAAAAGTCGATGGTGTGTACAATAAGGATCCAAAAGAGTTTAAAGAAGCAAAAAAATATGATATCATAACATACGAACAAGCAATTTCTCAAAAGATAAAGGTAATGGATACAGAGGCTTTCTCAATATGTGAAAAAAATAATCTTCAAGTTATTATAATAAATTTCTTTCATACTGGAAATCTATTAAAAGCCGTTCAAGGGGAACAAGTAGGAACAAAAGTAATTCCATAATATTATTAATACATAAAATGTATAAAATTCATAGGAGGTGTTTTTGTAATGGAAAAATTTTATGATGAAATAGTAGCCGTAAAAGCTAGAGAAGTACTGGACTCAAGGGGGAACCCTACCGTTGAAGCAGAGGTAACACTTTCAACAGGAGTTACCGCAACTGCAATAGTTCCTTCAGGAGCTTCAACAGGTAAATTTGAAGCACTAGAATTAAGAGATGGAAATAAAGATTATTATTTGGGAAAAGGTGTTACTAAGGCAGTAAACAACGTTAACAACATAATAGAAAAAGAAATAGTAGGACTAAACGCTTTTGATCAAGTGAATGTTGACAAAACAATGCTAGAATTAGATGGAACTGAAAACAAAGACAATCTTGGAGCTAACGCTATTCTAGCTGTATCTATGGCTGTAGCAAGGGCAGCTGCAAATTCACTTGGATTACCATTATATAAATATTTAGGTGGAGTAAACGCAAAAGTATTGCCCGTTCCAATGATGAACATTGTAAACGGCGGACAACACGCAGACAACAACTTAGACATACAAGAATTCATGATCATGCCAGCAGGTTTTGATACCTTCAAAGATGCCTTAAGAGCTGGAGCGGAAATATTCCACAACCTAAAAAGTATATTAAAGAAAGAAGGACACATTACTGCAGTAGGAGATGAAGGTGGATTTGCTCCCAACTTAAATTCAAATGAAGAGGCTATAAAATACATAATTAGAGCCATTGAATCAGCTGGTTACGAACCTGGTAAGCAAGTATTTATTGCGATGGATGCGGCTGCATCAGAATTCTACAATGAAGAAACAAAGAAATACTCAGTAGATGGAAAAGAAATGAGTGGAGAAGAATTAGCTAATTACTACATATCTTTAATTGACAAATATCCAGTTAAATCTCTCGAAGACCCTTTTGATCAAGAAGATTGGGAAGCATATTCTAACTTTACTGCAAAAGTAAGAGACAAAGTACAAGTTGTTGGAGACGATTTATACGTAACAAACGTAAAAAGATTACAAAAAGGTATAGATTTAAAAGCTAGCAACTCTATTTTGATAAAGTTGAACCAAATCGGAACTGTAACAGAAACATTAGATGCCATAGAATTGGCATTAAAAAATAACATGACAGCGGTAGTATCTCATAGATCAGGAGAAAGTGAAGATACATTTATTTCTGACTTAGTAGTTGCAACAAATGCTGGATTCATAAAAACTGGTTCTCTCTCAAGAACAGATAGAATTGCAAAATACAACCAATTATTAAGAATCGAAGAAGAACTAGATAGAACTGCTCAATACAGAGGTTTAAACGCATTCTATTCTATAAAGAAATTATAATAAAATAGCATTAAAAAATAAACCGGCTTACTTGAGCCGGTTTTTTAATATCTATCATTAACTATAATACTTGAACGATATAGTAGTTATCATATTAAATAACTCTATAAAAATTCAATTCTCCCTAGAGAATACCCTTTATTGCTCAAGAGATTGATTAACTCGTTTGTCTTAAATTTAAATACTTCGTCATTTCTTTCAATATCAAATTTAATAAACATCTCTTTTTTTAAAAGCGTTAAATTTATATCCAAAACACCAAAATAGTTAGTTAATAAGATAAAATTTAACTTTTGAGGATTATCTTCAACTAAACTACCTTTTGAATTATCTTTAAACTCTCTTTGTATTTGTAAAAAAACAGGCAAACCAAAAACTGAAAAAAACATTAAGGGCGACTTTGATTCTAAACTCAAGTTTCTGATAATCAAATAACTATTCAAATTCTTATTTAAAATACTTTTTTCCTGTAAACCCTTATTTTCCTCTTTAAATAAAGATTTCACTAAAACATTCTCATCGTTTTTTAAAAAATCTAATTTTTCTTTTAAAATATCTATCTCATCTTTTGAAAATAATTCAGGGGTCTTTTCTTTATTCATATAAACTTTTAAAAGATCAACCAATTTACTTGCAGTTTCTGTTGGAGATGGAACTGAAGTAAAACTTTCTTTGAAAAAATTAGAAAGTATCTTAATTATCTTTTCAGAAAAAATCTTCAGCGAATTGATATCCTGAGTCGAAAAATCTATCTTTCCCAAATTTTTTAATTGTGTATTAAAAGTGTGAGAAAAATCAGAAAGCCATATAGACAATCTCAGTTTATTACTCTCACTCAAATTTGGGAAGTCAACGTTAATATAAGAAGTTAAATTTCCAGGAAGTTTGAAACTAACCCTAAAACCATCTTTTGAAAGTTCGCCAAGATATTTCATCTTAAGTGAAAAGTCTGATGAAGTATCCGTAGAATCCTTTAAAAAGTTTAATTTTACATTCATGCCTTTTTTAAATCTTTGATCGCTATTGTTCTCTAAAAAGAAAAGAAAATCTTTAACCTTTATAATAACTAAATTATCTTTGGAATGAACAACAAGGCCTAACATTCGATTAATATTATTCTTTTGAGCATATTTAGTTAAATAAGAATTACTTTGACCAATAATATAACTCAATAATTTATCGTACATACAATTACCTTACTTTTCCTGATTATCGAACAAACCTAACTCTAAAGACTTTTTAACTGACTTATACCTCTTTATCTTAGCGGTAACAAGCTTATCAGAAGTCAAAAGCTTCTCTTTCATCATAATATAACGAACGTTATTAGGAGATGTAAAATACCAATTATTTTGTGCAGAAGAATATTCAGGGAGATTAACCCTGTACTTAGTTCCAATAACAGCTCTTGATTCAATCTTCTCTATAGCCTTCAATTTCTTAAAGTATGTAATAGCATTTTGTGTTCTACCTATACTAATATTCAAATTAGAAGCTATCTCTCGTACGCTTGTATGTGTAACTGTATGATCATAACCAACTCCATAACTCAAATTATATAAATACAAATAAACCTTTGCAAAAGAAGAGGGAGTCAACTGTAAAACATACATCAGAACCTTCTCTGGTATTTGCAGAAAAGGTCTAACTGGTCTATACTCAAAAAGATTCAAATTAGTATCCTTTGGCTTAGCCATTATTGCTATCCTCCCACTCTTTCTTACTAATCACCTCGCCATTATCCAAAGAAAAGTCTACCAACTTATAATTTCTATCAAAAGAAGCAGTTAAATGAATCTTATTAAAACACTTTGAACCAATATATTCCTTATCAATCTTATAACCACCGTTATCGTAATCGGTGATAAAATCATACCCTTTCCTCAAATAACTTCTAAACATCTCTCCGCATTTTGAACACTTAAAATAAATAACCAAAGCGTTCTTCTCGCTATAAAAAACGTTCTTATCCGTTGCTTTATTAGCTTTATCTCTATCTTTTTTAAAAAAATTGAACATTAAAAACCCTCCTAAAACATCATAAGATAAAATTCAAGCTTACAAATAAATTGTACCATAAATTGAACGAATTTTAAAATATAGTCCACAATTCCCCTTTTTGAAGGGGTAAATGTAATAGAAATGGTGTTAGTATATTATAGTGGACAAAGAAAAAAGGGATATAATAGAATAAAATAAAAAGGAGTGAGTCCACTATGTAAAAGTCAATACCTAGATGTACAAAAAAAGGAAAATAAAAATGTACAAAAAATAGAATTAAGAATTAGAAACATTCGAAAATAAATCAACTTTTTCTTTTAGTCTGTAAGATTCTCCTCGTAATCACCTCTCATGGAGATTGTAGAAAAATGGAAGAAATAGCTTTATTTAATAAAGTATTTGAGAAGTATTTTGGTTCAATTCCCCTTCAAAAAGTGGAATAAAAACCAATAGGCCTCTTCAGATGTGAATTCAAGCCAATTCCCCTTCTGTGAAGGGGTGGATGCAGCGTTTTATGCTGCAGACGGGGTAGTCGGTTCTATTCCCCTTCTGTGAAGGGGTGGATGCAGCGTTTTGTGCTGCAGACGGGGTAGTCGGTTCTATTCCCCTTCCTCGAAGGGGTGGATGCAGCGTTTTGTGCTGCAGACGGGGTAGTCATTTCTATTCCCCTTCCTCGAAGGGGAATTAAAACTAATACACCTCTCAAGAGGTGCATTAAATCTAAATCCTTTGCAATAGGTAAATTAATACTTATTTAGGAAGTTTTATACTTTTATTTCAGAATTTCTTTTAATTCATCTATGGTTATTTCTAATAGATTATCTCCTATGTAATTTATTGTTTTTTCATCTGTGTTTCTAATCTTTTCTTTTAATTCTTCAGTTAATTCTTTTCCAAATCTACGGCTAAGTATCTTAATTGCAAATTCCTTTTCTCCTTCCAGTTTGCCTTCTCTCTTTCCTTCCAGCTTACCTTCTTCTTTACCTTTTTCAATTCCTTCCCTCATTGCTTCTTCTCTA
>NZ_AUPM01000060.1 GCF_003265365.1 Petrotoga sp. 9PW.55.5.1
GGTANNCGGTTCTATTCCCCTTCCTCGAAGGGGTGGATGCAGCGTTTTATGCTGCAGACGGGGTAGTCACGCTTAAATTTGCTTTTAGCAAATTATATGTACCGTACTCTGAAATTCCCCTTCTGTGAAGGGCGCTCCATTCCTTATAGGTAGGATAAAAAGGTAAGTGCCGTTAATGCGTTCCCAAAGAACGATTGGGAGTTTCCATTCCTTATAGGTAGGATAAAAAGAGGAGAATGATGGATATTATGGATGATATGAGATTTTGTTTCCATTCCTTATAGGTAGGATAAAAAGAATTATCAAATAGTGATATATTATCTCAAAGATTATGTTTCCATTCCTTTACTACCCACTCCATTCCTTATAGGTAGGATAAAAAGGTTAAGGACAGTGTGTTTAGCCTAAAAAGCTAAGAGTTTCCATTCCTTATAGGTAGGATAAAAAGTTCACAATGTATTTGTTACCTGACGTTAACGAAGCTGGTTTCCATTCCTTATAGTTAGGATAAAAAGTTGATCTATCAGGTTTATTAAAAACAGTGAGAAAAGAGTTTCCATTCCTTATAGGTAGGATAAAAAGATGTAGGAATATATACAGAAAGATATTGTTTAGAAAAGTTTCCATTCCTTATAGGTAGGATAAAAAGGTTTTCAAGAGGCTTATAGAAGGATACAGCCGTATGGGTTTCCATTCCTTTACTCCCCACTCCATTCCTTATAGGTAGGATAAAAAGGAAGAAAAAGAGGAAGAAAGTTATGAAGATTTAGATTGTTTCCATTCCTTATAGGTAGGATAAAAAGTTCCTGAACACTTCCAAGCTATTTCTGTGGAGGAACCATGTTTCCATTCCTTATAGGTAGGATAAAAAGGCGTAAGACTACTATAAATACTATATCATAAAAAATTACGACTGTCAAGCTAATTTATTAAATTAACGTAAAGTTGACTTATAACATTCATTTTATCTATATCGTGACTTTTATAACAATTCTGTCGATCCCCGAGGTTTTACCCTTATTATAGGTCGACAGAACAAAAAATATATAAATTGATTAGCAATTTTTATGTAAGAATTATTAAAAGATAAAATTCTCGGGTTCTCCTTTTTCTAACCCATATGTTTCCTTTTTGAAAATTTTTCTTGATTCAAAAACATACCATAATCAACCTTCATAGAGATTGGAAAGAAGATGTAAAACTATATTCGAAAACAGGAGAAAAATTTGAATTCAATGTATTTAGCTACAAGTTAGGATACTCGAGATACTGTTACTTTGAATACAGGAAAGAAAAGACACAACAAGATGTATTTGAATGTTTAATATCGGCATTTAAGCAAACGGGAGGTATTCCAAAAGAGATATTTGGTACTCCAATGTTAGCTCAAGCTATTTTATATAGACTTTTGCATCATTCGCATGTAATTTCAATAAAAGGCAAATTTTACGCCCACATAGTTAAGGTAAAACGACATAGGAGATGGAGTATTGCCTGATGGGACGGAATTTACATCCCACATAGTTAAGGTAAAACGATTCAATGTGTATCCTGCGAAGAAAGAGATAAAGAACTTTACATCCCACATAGTTAAGGTAAAACTCAATCTTCTAACCCACCTGTGTCTGCACTGTATATGCTTTACATCCCACGTTGTCAATATTTTCAACATATTCTTTGTTCCATCCGTCTGCACTGTATATGCTTTACATCCCACATAGTTAAGGTAAAACGATGTGGGTTCAATTCTTGCATTTCTTCGAATGTATAATTTACATCCCACATAGTTAAGGTAAAACTAATTATTTTTCAAATACTAATCAACCTTTGATAAAATTTACATCCCACATAGTTAAGGTAAAACTAATAGAAGAACTATTCTTAAAAACATGAAAAATAGAATTTACATCCCACATAGTTAAGGTAAAACCAGAAAAAATGCTCAATTATATTGCTCTTTCTGAAAATTTACATCCCACATAGTTAAGGTAAAACGCGTTCGTTCTATCGTATTTATTTCTTTTTCTGCTTCATTTACATCCCACATAGTTAAGGTAAAACTATATAGTCTATACCATTTTTGATTTCCTTTTTCGCATTTACATCCCACATAGTTAAGGTAAAACTAGGCGATGAGGGAGAAGTTGAACAAGTACCTGCTATTTACATCCCACATAGTTAAGGTAAAACCTATGCAAGTGTAGAATTGCCGAGAGAGTTTGATAATTTACATCCCACATAGTTAAGGTAAAACTTTGAATACAGAATTGACTGCGGCATATACATCTGGATTTACATCCCACATAGTTAAGGTAAAACAATCAATATTGCTTCCTACTCCAAAAAACATAAAAACAATTTACATCCCACATAGTTAAGGTAAAACGCTTTGGCGGCAGCTACACTCGCAGCAGGGTTGGCATTTACATCCCACATAGTTAAGGTAAAACATCATGAACTGCTATCAGAAAAAAATGCCATCCTTCATTTACATCCCACATAGTTAAGGTAAAACTTGGATATCTCATGTCAGCTGATAAACTTTTCAGTCATAAATTTACATCCCACATAGTTAAGGTAAAACTCAAGGTTGAGCAATTGTGGAAACATCTTGACAATAGTATTTACATCCCACATAGTTAAGGTAAAACCGCAATATACCAATATCCGCAGCGATAGACAAAACTAATTTACATCCCACATAGTTAAGGTAAAACCTAAACTATCTCGAAAAACAACGCAAAGGCTACAAAAAATTTACATCCCACATAGTTAAGGTAAAACTATTTTGTCGGCTGTGATTGCATTTGCTTGTATTTTATTTACATCCCACATAGTTAAGGTAAAACTGGAAATACTGCTCCAAGACTCATGGGTGGTATAGACATTTACATCCCACATAGTTAAGGTAAAACAAAGTAATCTCCCTGATTGGATGAAAGCAATTCTAAAATTTACATCCCACATAGTTAAGGTAAAACCTGATAAGCCTTCCATTACACAAGCGACTCAAGAAAATTTACATCCCACATAGTTAAGGTAAAACTTGGGCCTGTTCTATTTATCAAATCTATCTAAAAAGGATTTACATCCCACATAGTTAAGGTAAAACGAGAGTAGCGAGAACAGAGATAAACAATGCTTGGAAATTTACATCCCACATAGTTAAGGTAAAACGAAGATACAAAAATAGCTGGCACAGTATCGGCAAAAAGATTTACATCCCACATAGTTAAGGTAAAACCTATTCCTTTAATTGCGTAAGCTTTATTTTCAATTTCATCATTTACATCCCACATAGTTAAGGTAAAACTTCTAACACAAGGCTATAAGCTGTCTGCTTCAGAGAATTTACATCCCACATAGTTAAGGTAAAACTATCGCTGGAGTTACAATCGCTGTAACTACGATAAAATTTACATCCCACATAGTTAAGGTAAAACTTCTATTGCGTTTCCTTCTTCATATTCAGTTTCCACATTTACATCCCACATAGTTAAGGTAAAACCCTCAAACCTCCTGTAGACATTATGCCTCCGTAATGGATTTACATCCCACATAGTTAAGGTAAAACTATTACACTAGCAAACGGAAGCGAGATCTTATTCAGATTTACATCCCACATAGTTAAGGTAAAACATACTGGTCATACTTTGAGTTTAGGTTCTCAATCTGAATTTACATCCCACATAGTTAAGGTAAAACCCACATGTTCGCAGTACCTCAATAGTACTTTTTTAATTGATCCTAGGCTTTTTATACTGAGCTATAATTTTCTTTTCTGCAGTAAAGTCCCAATTAATTTTTTGATTTATTATAAAAATTATCTTGTATATCAGTATTAATGAAGTAAGGAATCATTATAATTTAGAATGAGGTTTACTGCACAACCTTTATATTGATATTTGTTATAATATAATATCATCATAATTCTTCTCTATGCCAATTATTTCTTTTTTAATATTTTGTTCTCTTTCTACGCTAAAAATATATATTGAATCTTTCTCCTTATCAATTATTCTACTAACTTCCATTAAGCATTTCTTCAAAACACCAACGCTTAAATTTCCTTCAAAAACAGAATTTTGGGTCCATGTTAAGTATTTTTTAAGCAATTTATTAACAACGCTAACCTTTTTTTCACTAATATCATAAGTTATTATCACATACATATTTTACCACCACGCTTTTAAAGGCTTATATAGCTCGTCATCAATAAGATGTTTAATAAGCTTATAGCATTCTAATTTTATAAAGCTTCTATATGAAACACTTCTTTTAAGTTTTCTATGCTTTACAGTCGTACTAAGTTTTTTTTCATATTCTTTAATAAACTTCTTCTTACCTTCTTCGCTTAGCAAGCAAATTTCTTCTTTACTGTCAAAGTCTTCCAAATTTAATATTTTGTTGTTAATTGTATAGAATATAAGAGAATCGATAATCAAAGGTTTAAAAATTTCTGATAAATCTAAAGATAATGAAAAACGCCTGGTAGAAGGCTCGTGAAGATAACTGACTGTGGGATCTAATTGTGTTTTATATATTTCTCCGAGAACAGTTGAGTATAAAATACTGTTTCCAAATGAAATTAGTACATTCACAGGATCATTTGGAGGTCTTTTTTCTCTTTTATTTAATAGAAATCCATGCTTCAAGATGCTGTTAAAAGCTGAATAATATACATTTCTAATTCTTCCTTCTATTCCCATCAAGGCTGGTATGACAGGAACTTCATCAATGTCTGACAACTCTCTATTTATGGTTTCTATATATTCTTTAGTGTTTTCGTAGTGTCTCAAATTACGAACCATATGAAAAACACCAGAAATTATAAATTGCTTAGCTAAAAATAATCTTTCTTCTTTATTTAAATAGTGCTGCACTTGATTAACCAACAAATAACCCGATACTTGTTGTTTTCGTGGATAATAACTTCCAGAATAGTAACCATAATAGTTGTAAAAATTAATTATTATTCCATAACTATTTAAATAGTTTAGAAGTTTTGTATTTAAATCTATTTCGCCAAAAAGGTGTAAGGAATCAATACTTTCAATAGGTAAATATTTTCTTTCCTCATCGATTGTTTCCAAAAATACCGTATTATCTTTTCTCTTTAAACGTCCACTCTTAAAAATATAATAATTATGTTTCATTATCTAATTCCTCCACATAACAGAATAAATAATAGGCACATTTCTTACAATAAGGTAGTTTTTCTCTTCGAGGTGGCTTTTTACTATCCAATATTTTATTTATCTCTAACAGGGCATTTTTAATTTCATTTTCTAAATCTTCAGTCAGTTCTATTTTCTCAATTTTTCTTTCTCTGACATAGTTTATGGTACCTTTTTTCATCACTCCCAGCTGTTTTAAATAAAATAGATAATATGCTATCTGCATGGTATCGCTCCGCCTCATCTTGCTTGATTTTTTCACATCTTTTATATAGTCTCCTTCGATTATGTCTACCTTTAATAGATCATCTATCATTATTTCACGAGTTTTAGCCTTAGGATAAGAATTTTCATGAATTAATTTTCCTTCTAATACAGCATCACTTTCATTTTCCATACTTATTCCCTTATCGTATAACCACAACTTTCTTTTACATACGAAATAATAATTAACTTTAATACCTTGAACTTTAAAGGTTTGAAAGTCGAACTCCAACGAATCAACATTGTTATTTATGTGCCTCTCATTAAAGGATATATCTATCAAAATCATCCCCTTTTTGGCTAAAAATTATACCTTGCTCATCGTTATAATCACATTTTAGCAAGTGAATATTATTGAGTCTGTAACCGTTGAGTCTACATAAGATATGTTCCTTCGCCTTATAAAGAGGCACATCTACGGTTAACTTTCTTACTTCTGAATACAATTTTGCAAGGCTATTTTTATCTTTTTCTTTTTCACATAAATCAAAGAGAAATTTATTTTTATTATAAATATCTTCAGGTATACACGTAACTGTATTAATGTCTCTAAAAATCTTCTGTACTTCTTCTTTACGTAGATCATAATCAATAATATTGTCTAAAAAGTTAAGGGAATTTCTGAACTCTTCTAAAAATTTTGTTCCTTTTAATTGATTTTCCGAGTAGAGTTGGTCAACCATTTGTACTTTATCGCTTTCAGTGACAATTTTATTATCGTAGTCTCTAAGATAGTTTAAACTAAAATTCCAAATATCTTTGTTATATACATAGCCAACTCCACTTACATTTTTTGTATAAATATAAACATTAGGATGATTGAGATCAAACTGTCGATTTCGATAACATCTGCCGAATCGTTGAAAAAGACTATCCAGTGTTGACATTTCGGTGAATAAGTAATCGAAGTCAACATCCAAAGAAGCTTCTACTATCTGAGTGCTAATCCATATCCCTGCTTCATCACTTTTAGAAAATGCTTGAATATCTTTTTCTTTTTGAGCACGGTCACGTTGAATAAAAAGCGAATGTAAAAGATTAACATTTTTATATACTCCTCGGGGTATATTACTCTTTAAGATATTATAAATTTCGATGGTTTTAGCAACGGTGTTAGCTAAAACTAAAACTTTGCTTTCTTTTGATTTTTTTATAATTTGATCTACATCATCTAATATCGACTTTTCTTTTATAGTTACAAAATGCCTTTCCAAAGTTGACAAAAATTGCTTTTCTTCAAATGGTATTTCCTTTTGTATCAAATAATCTTTGTATATTCTAGGAAATGTTGCTGTCATAATCAAAAATTTCCCATTTAGTTCGTATATCATTTCTAAACCTTTTATAATGCTTGCGGCCATTGAGGGGGAATATGCTTGTATTTCATCTACTATAATCTTAGA
Organism: Petrotoga sp. 9PW.55.5.1; assembly: GCF_003265365.1. Classification (NCBI taxonomy): domain Bacteria; kingdom Thermotogati; phylum Thermotogota; class Thermotogae; order Petrotogales; family Petrotogaceae; genus Petrotoga; species Petrotoga sp. 9PW.55.5.1. The sequence continues at coordinate 6,845 of NZ_AUPM01000060.1, forward strand.
ATATGCAAGAGTCGCATATATTTTTTCGTAACCTAAATATTTGAAAACAAAGGGGAAAATTTGATCGACTGTGGTAAAATTTAACTTCTTTGCTAAATGTTTCGATTGTTCATAGATTATCAAAGAATCTTCATAACCCTTATCTGCTAGATAATCTAAAGCAGTTGAATGAAGCAAACCCACTTCATCAAAATTTATTGTCTCTTTCACCCTTGAGTATAAAGAGTTTAGAGAAACTCTTAAAGGAAGGGTAAAAAAAGTTTTATCTTCACCAGCCCACATCAGCGCAGCTTCTGTTTTTCCTATGCCTGTAGAAGCAACAATAATCAAATTTTTATGGGAGTTATCTCGAGCATAGGTTTGAACATCTCTCAAATTTGAATTAAGGTTTAAAGTTATGTGCTTTTCGGTTACTTCATTTAAAGCCTCTTTACTATATACTTCTACTTCAGCATGTGCAGAAGAGGCATGATCTAATCTATGTAGTATACCTTTTATCAATACATATAAGTGATAATATTTATGAGATTGAGTTATTCTATTTGTCATATCATTTAAATAAAATTTATCGAGTTTCTGTATATTTGTCCCCATATGTTTATTAATTTCGGAAAGTTGAGGTTCTAGGTCTTTGGATATAACTTCAATAATATGTCCTTTATCGGGAATAATATTTCTTTCATGATGAAACGCTATTGCTTGTATAATTATCTTTACCAGTTCATTGTCGTCAGACAGATAATGTGACATTTCTTCAAAAGGTAAAAAGGCTGGGGAGAGATATCCGTGAGGGATATCGTTTTTAAAAGAACTATAACTCTTTTCTTGCCCAATCATTTCTCTAATTACATTTTGAAATGGTGTAAATGCTTTTCCAAAGTCATGATAAAATGCTGTTATGCAAACGCAATACCAAAATTGTTCTTTGTTAACTACGTTGGGTAGGATATTTTCAATTCTCGAACCATACATAGTTTTTAATATCTCTAAATTTTCCAAAAGTTTTTGGGTATGTTCATACATGGATTCCTGTGGATTCGATTTAGCATATATCATTTCCTTCACCTTCCATTAAAAAAACTAGATCTCCTTCTTCATCTAAAAGAATTGTTCCTGAATCTATTACGTTACCGCTTTCAACATATACGGTATCGATACGTTCCCATACTCTTAGTTCGTTTTGTATAGTATATTTCCAGTTAAGTCGGTAGTTTATGCCACTCAAATCAGGAGGTAATTGTTTTTTCGGTATATAAATAGGAAATTTTATTTCGTAAGGATCAGCTTTTCCTCGTCCTATAATTATTTCTTCTAAATTTACTTGTTTAAAATCCTCTATTACGGCTAAATCTTCTCTTCTTCCTAAACTAAAATATTCTTCTGAATCTTTTATTCCCTTAATAATTGCGTCAATAATATTTGGTTGAGCACATACATGTATAATCAAATTTACATTGTATAACATATGCACATAGGAAGGTACAGAAGTAACACTCGGACCTTCTCTACTTTTATACGAATACATACTTTGTAAATTGAAACAGATATTTTCGAAGCTTCCTTGAATAGAAATAGCTAAAGGATTAAATTCTTCAGCATTCATAATCTTATGCAATAATCCTTTTACGGTAGAGTAAGGGGGCAGAGGATACGTCTCTGCCACCTTAAAAGCAAAAGGCTTTTTATAAGTTGCATTTTGCTGGTAAATATTCAATTTTAAAGCTTTCATGTATTGCTCACCCCATAAAAATTATTGACTTCATTTTTCATTTTGACAAAAAAATGCTCTACTGATAAGGCTCTTTCTCCGAACATTTCTTTTATTTTAAAATCATTTGTAAAGTACCCATCGGCAAAGCCTACGAATGTTTTATCTTTAATTTTGTTATTATCTAAGGTTTTTTCTAAAGTGCTGTTAAGTTTGTCTTCTTGAATATAATACAATCCGTTTTTCATATTTATTCCTATTCTTCCTAAGAAGAAAGGAGAAGACAAATCATAAATGCCACCTATTATAAAAATTGGTGAAAGGTTTTCTTGCCTTCCACGAATGTTTCTATTAAGGAGTTTTATTATTTCTAAAAATTGGTTAACTCTTTTTGATTTTTCGGCATTATCCAAAATGGTTTCTCCATCTTCCCCTATCTTAGCTAGATCTATAGTAAAGGTATATGTATATAAGCTTAAATGCTGTTCAATGTTAGCTATGTTAGGGTGTTCTTTTATCCTGTCAGCAAGTCCTTTGTTAGTTAAAAATTCTGTGTCACTTCTGTATGGTTCAAGAGAGATAGCATGACTCAAACGCACGACTGCTGGTCTTGTACCAGCTCCACCAGTTTCTTTCTGACTTTTCTTTACAGTTTTCATGTATCCAAATAAATCCATCTCTACAGAATCTTTTATTGTCAAATCGTCACGAAATTGGACTGTACCTTTTGATTTATCAACAACTTGTAAGTTCCAATTATACATTTCGTGACCAAGTCTAACAATATCGTATCTTAAGGCCTGTCTTGATGCATAGGTAATTAAAGTTCCATCTCCTCGAGTTAACTTTTTAAGAACAGAAATGTTGGCTATTCCTTCATCGTAATTTAAGCTTTGTGCTTGAAATATAACGCTTGCAGTTAAACCTTTAGACATAGTTATCAAACCTCCTTATTAAGAACATTTTCTTTAGATTCATCAGCACCTAAGGGCAATGCTGTAAATCCACATATAAATGCTAAAGCAATATCTTTAAAATCTGCTCTTTGCTCTGTTAGTACATTTAAAAAAAAGTCGGGAATAGGTTTTTGAATACTCATACAAGTTCTAATAAGATTATCCAAAAATTCTTCTTTGTTCCCCACTTTTACAGCATTTAACATTTTATAGCCTATGGAATTAATCTTGTTCGCAGAATCTGTCGTAACATAATATCTATTAAGGTCTTTTCCGTAGTTAAAAGCCTCATTTATAATTTTTGTGCTCACTTTTTCCTGCCTCCTTCTATATCCATTTAATAAATGTCTTAAACACACTACATTAAAACACCAAATAGGAGTTCCAGCCTTTTTTATATAGTTACTCAAATTCTCATAAATTAACAGATATAAGTCTCTATCATTTAAAATGTACTCCATGGTATCCATTTGGAATCGAGGGGGATATATGTGAGTTAATAAATAATTTACCTGTTTATCTATAAAAAATTTCGCTTTATAAGGAGCTATGTTGAAATAGTGTAAATATGTAGTCTTCTTTTTGGTTTGAAATTCGACAAAGAAAATACTCTGCAACGTCCAACGCGCCTTTTGTTTCTTTTCAGTCACTATATCAATTATAATTTCTCTATAAGGATTAGAGGAACTTGAACGTTGCTTAAAATTTTCGTTTATTTTAAACAAACTATCTATGTCTGTGTCTAAGTTAACAAAAGTATATTCAGTGTAATAATCAATCTCGTCGATTGTTGGTCGGGGTTTTCTAAGTGGGGTGCATCCAGCTGGAGTACACATTAGAAGAAGCTTACATTCTTCACAAATTGGAAGTTTATTAACTTCGTTCCAAAAAAAATTTTTATTTTCTTTTAAACTCAATCCTATTGGTGAAAACATAGCCTCATCAAAATGGTAATTTCCGATAGTCTCGCGTGAACATAATGAACAGTGATATACTGTTTTACTTTTAGATTTTTTAGAAGGATTTTGATTATATTTTTCTTTCACCGGTTGGACATAATCCTTGTGCATTTTTTCTATGAAATTTTGCGCGTAAGCACCAGCGAAAGCAGGATTAAGAAAACTTGCTTGACCGAAAAAATCACTTAGATTTGATCGAGTTATATTTGCAGCCCGTTTTTTTCGTATTTCTTCAATAGAAACAAAAGCTAATAAATTATTTAAAATCGATTTTGCATCTCCTAGTGTTTTAGTACTTGTATCTTTTTTAATTATACGATTAATTTCTTTTAATGAATTCAATAAATCATTGTATTCATCAACGTAGCAGGTATTTTTCACTGAATTCTCATATCTCTTGAAGCGATCATAAACTTTATTTATTGCTTCAATAATATTTTTGGCACTTGCCTCTTGGTCAGAGGCTTCAGAAAGTTCATCGTAATTTTCAATTAATTTGGTTGCTTCATTTGTGATTGTTACAAATCTTTCTCTATCATCGTTTATAGTAAAAAAATAATTAAAGTAATATTCGGCAAAATTATCGAGTAATTCATTTTCAATTTCTAAGTAGTTTTCTTTTGCTGTATATCTACTTTCATCGACATTATTAAATTTAAGAATACGTAGAAATCCTACAATGCCCATATTATAAAACCATTCAGATAAATAGAATTTTATAGACATATTATATCACCTCTATCATACCGAATCCTTGGCTTCGTCGAAGGGAAACTCCTAGAGCATAAATGTCTCTCAAATCCGAAACATCGCCTTGTAATGAAAAGGTACCTTCGTAAGATTCTAAAAACATAAATTCTTTGCCTGTATTTCTTTGAAATTCATCTATTTTTTCTTTAACAACTACTTTTTTCATTTGTATTGGGGTGAATTCTATATTTCTTGATAATCCCTCTCCTCTATAATTTGCTAATATCTTATCTGAAAGGTAATTATATTCTTTTGTAAAATTTTCATCGTAAGGAGAGAGAGGCTTTTTTCTTTTGTCAGTTAAGTGAATGGGAGACATTGTTTTAAAGGTGATCCTTTCTTCAGTGATATTTTTTTCTGGAAGAGGATAAACTTTTACAAGTTTAATGAAATAATTCTTATACTTGAAACTTTTGGTTTTTAGTAAACCATTAAAAAAGTTTACTATAAAAAGATTATCTGGAGAACTTATGTTTAGATTCAATCCATCTTTTAAAACAAAATGTTCATTTTTTAATTCAAAGTTTTTTAAAAACACCGAAAAACAAAAGTTTTTTGACTGTTTGCTTCTTTTATCGTGGTCATAGTAATATAGCTGATTAAAATATTCTTCTGAAGAACTTTTTAAAATTTCTTTAATAAGACTTACAAACATCATTTGATAGGGTAATGGAACTGTTTCTGTTTCAAAGTTGCAACACAATCGCACCTTAATCCCTCCTTTACATTTGATTTTTTTATTTCCTATGTTAAACCTTTGGCAAAATGTCTCATGAAAAGTTAATTTTTTTCAATAAAAAGAATCTGTAAACCAACTTTTTATTTAAATTCCATTTTTTGAGGATCGTTTTATATCTAAGTTAATTTCTTGAAGGGAACGGAAATTATTGAAACACAGTAAAAATTTCTTCTTTTTTAAATTGTAATTCTTTTTAATTATAGCAAAAATTTTGATTAAAAAAAACGTAATAAAACGGGAATTACTTATTGAAAAAAATTATGAGTTAATTTTTGTAATTTTAAATTACAAGGTAATTTAGACATGAAGTTTCTACAAATTGAGAGTATTCTAGTAAAAGCTATAATAGAGTTGTATATCCATTCTTTAAATAAATTTTTAAGTCTGTTAAATATTCTGTGAAAACAATACGCGCTTTTTACAATTTAATTGCTTGCTCGATATTTTCTAATTGTTTTACATAACTTTTATGGGTAATAAAGGAGTCAGATATTCAAATGAGCTCAAAGAACAAATAGTTGAGCTTCACAGAAGGGGAATTTTAGGATGATACTATTAACAGACAAGTCAGACTTAAGAGTAAAAAGATTAGAAGAGTTAATAAGAATAATAAGCAAAGAGATAGTAAATAAGATGACAAAAGAAGAACCAGAAGAATTCAACAGGCACAAGAATGCATTCATAGCAGTCTAACCCCATGTTATTTGAGAATAAATAAAGAAATCTTACTTTTTCACAAAAATGATTTTGAAATTAAAACAATTATTATCATAAGAAAAGATTCTAAAGTGAGTATTTAATTTTCATCAAAACTATAAAAAAAAGCAAACAATAAAACTATTAGTACCGAAAATTCCTCAATCATATTTTTTAGCCTTTAATTCTAATTCTTTTGCCCTATCATAATCGCCTTCCATTCTTGCTTTTTCTGCTTTATAACGCAATTTTCTCGCTTTTTTCGCAAGCCTTCTATCCTTCCCTTTTCTGCCTATAGAAATTAATATTGCCCCTATTATTATTTCTGGTAGCCCCAAAATGGGAAGTGAAAAAGCAGAAAATATACCAATAATAATAAATATCCACCCTATAACTCTCATATTTTTTCTCCACCCTTTTTTCTATTTCATCTTTTTTCTAATTCTAGTTGTTTATTTACCCTCGTATAATATTAAATTGAGAAACACATTTTTTCTTGGTTCTAAAATAGTCTTTTTCTTTAAGTTTTTTGACTTTTTCAAAGAGCATTTTCCTTGAAATTCAATATTTTAGTTCTTCTTTCCTTTTATATAATCTTTTTTACCTCAGCTTAACCATTATTTTTTGCTATTTTTGAAGTGGGTAAAAAAGATTTCCTGTTCTTTTCCCCAACATCTTTTGGTTTAGCTATTTTTAAGCATCAATAAACCCCATTAAATCTCCCCCTTATGTTTAAAATTAAAGTATCTCTACTAGACCAAAACCTTGAGAATTCTTTGCTCCAAATCCAGCATCATAGCCAATTTTTAATAATCTTGGATCTCCTTTTATTTCAAACAATCCATGCCAACCTTTAATTATAAAATTTTTATAGTAAGTTATTACAAGCTTTGACTTACTACCGTTTTTTTCTTTAATAACAAAATTTTCATTGAAAGGAACTTTTTCTTCATCAAGCTTATAAAATGCTAAATATTTGGATTTTAAATTTTCTATTATTAATTTTGAGAATTCTTTTTCGGAAGGGGAATAATATATTGTTTTTTTTGAAGAATCTTTTTGAATGGTTGAATAAACGGTTATAGGAGAAAGAGTTTTTATCTGGAGGCGATTATTATGTATTTCCTCATCTTTGTATTCAATTTTTTTAACATAAATTTTTTGGTTCATTAATTCAAATTCACTTTTAAACAACAATGAATCAGCAACATATCTTATTATATTTTCATCAAGAGATGAAATTATCAAATTAACATTTTCAAAAAACTCGATAGTTTTATCGTGAGGATTAATTTTAAATTCACCATTTAATCGAGAAAATGAAAACATCTTATAACAACGTTTTTTGTATAAATATCCTTGGTTATGAATGAATTTTCTATATTCAGCATCATTTATTAGTTGAAGAATAAAAGCCTGAATAATATGGTTATAATTTATTGGTAGTATCAATTTATCAAAAGAAAATTGAATATTTAGTCTGATAATTATCTCCTACCTTTTTTTATTAACATAGCTTTTATATTATGAATATATGATATCATATTATAAACAGAAAATCAAGTAAGATTAATTTTCTTAAAAAATATATGTACTGTAGACCTATAATAAGGGTAAAACCTCGGGGGATCGACAGAATAGTTATAAAAGTCACAATATTGATAAAATAGATGTTATAAGTCAATTTTACGTTATTTTAATAAATTGGCTTGACAATCTTAATTTTTTATGATATAGTATTTATAGTAGTCTTACGCCCTTTTTATCCTACCTATAAGGAATGGAAACAATGCTAATCATCCAAGATACGACGAAGAAACTGGGCCTTTTTATCCTACCTATAAGGAATGGAAACATTTTTTTAGCGCTGAACATTCACTGGATGCTGTAGCTTTTTATCCTACCTATAAGGAATGGAAACTATTGGTTGGGATGGGATGAAGTAGAAAGTTTAGTCTTTTTATCCTATCTATAAGGAATGGAAACGTTCATATATTTTATCTACCTTTTCAAAGTCCCTAATGGCTTTTTATCCTACCTATAAGGAATGGAAACGATGCATAAATAAAAACTTCAAAATTTACTTGCCGCCTTTTTATCCTACCTATAAGGAATGGAAACCCCAAGAGCATTCAAAATATATACAAACGGCATCAAAGCTTTTTATCCTACCTATAAGGAATGGAAATTCCGTTTTGCTTTCGCCATTCTCAGCAGCACCGCTTTCTTTTTATCCTACCTATAAGGAATGGAAACATAATGTCTCTTACTGATGCCAGATCCGTCTTATTCACTTTTTATCCTACCTATAAGGAATGGAGTGGGGAGAAAAGGAATGGAAACTTAGCAAGTTTAGATGAAGAAAAGTGGATAAAACTTTCTTTTTATCCTGCCTATGAGTAATGGTGTGCCCTTCACAGAAGGGGAATAGAACCGACTACCCCGTCTGCAGCATAAAATGCTGCATCCACCCCTTCAAGGAAGGGGAATTAAACCGACTACCCCGTCTGCAGCACAAAACGCTGCATCCACCCCTTCACANAAGGGGAATTAAACCGACTACCCCGTCTGCAGCACAAAACGCTGCATCCACCCCTTCAAAAAGGGGAATTAAACCGACTACCCCGTCTGCTGCCACACCCCGGCTGCGACAAAGAACGTCGCATCCACCCCCTCTCAAGAGGGGAATTTCTATTACATTTACCCCTTCACAGAAGGGGAATTAAACCGCTCTATTAGATTTGGATAAAGTAGGGGGGGAGTAGTCAAATACAAATAAGTATATGAATTGGGGTGAGATCGACAAAAAATATTAGAATTAAAACTAAAGCATGCTGTTAGCATGCTTTTTTTTATTTTATTTTGTACTTGATTGTTAAATTATGGTATAATATATTAATTTATATTTAAGCCATTTGATTTTGCATTTTACTTTTTTTGTTAGATTTATTAAGTATTAGCGATTTTTCTAATATGAATATACTACGGAGGAGGTATTTATATGGATGATGCAAAAAAAGTAAGTGTAAATAACGAAGAAGTTGTTTACAGATTGGAAGACAAACCGCCTTTTTTTGAAACAGTTATTCTTAGTATTCAGCATATGTTGGCTATGTTTGTGGGGATTATTACACCTCCTTTAATTATTGCGGGTGTTGCGGGTTTGAATCCAGTAGAAACTGGGTATTTTGTTAGTATGGCTTTGATTATTTCAGGGGTTACTTCTTTTATGCAAGCAAAGAAAATTGGACCACTGGGTGTTGGGATGTTGGCTGTTCAAGGTACTAGTTTTACTTTTGTTCCAATGGCAATTGTTGCAGCTAATGTTGGTGGTTTGCCTTTAGTATTAGGAATGGCACTTATAACATCGCCTGTTGAAATGATTTTAAGTCGTTTTTTAACTCAAACTAGGAAGATATTTCCTCCTGTTGTTTCTGGTACTGTGGTTATGCTTATAGGGTTGGGATTGATTCAAACAGCTGTTAATGATATAGGAGGAGGAGTTGGCGCTACCGATTGGGGAAGTGTTCCGAACTTATTGATGGCTTTATTTGTTTTAATTGTAATAGCAATTGCTCATATATATGGTAAGGGGATTATAAAAGCAGGAGCGGTGGCAATTGGCTTAGTGGTTGGTTATCTCTTGGCAATTCCTTTAGGGATGGTAGACTTTGCACCAGTTGCAGAATCTGGTTGGATTACTGCACCTATTCCTTTTAAATATGGACTTTCAATCAAATGGAGTTTGATTCTACCATGGATTTTAGCTTACATTATCACAACTGTTGAAACTGTCGGGGATTTAACAGCAATAGCAGAGGTTAGCGGAGAGCCTGTTGAGGGTAAGGTTCATGATGAAAGATTAAAAAGAGGTGTTTTAACAGATGGTGTAGGTAGTGCCTTGGCCGCTGTTTTTAATACGTTACCGAATACAACTTTTAGTCAAAATATTGGGGTTATTCAGTTGAGTAAAGTTGCAAGTAAAGTTGTAGGAGTGGGAGTAGCAATTGTTTTGATGTTATTAGGGTTCTTCCCAAAAATTGGCGCTTTGGTTAGTGTAATGCCTAAACCTGTCTTAGGTGGAGCTACGATTGCATTATTTGGTATGGTGGCTACCTCAGGAATGAGAATTGCATTAAGAGGTGGTTTAACCGATAAGAAAATGTTTATTTTAGCAATTTCTTTAGCTTTAGGACTAGGAGTTACTTTCAGACCAGATATTGTTAATCAGCTTCCTGAATGGATGGCAATTATTTTTTCCTCGAATATAACCGTAGGTGCATTAACAGCAATAGTTCTGAATTTGTTGATGCCGGAACCAAAAAACAAAAAGAAAAATCAATAAATAGAAATATTAACGATTAGAGACGAATATTCAGAATTATTCTCGTTTAAACGTGAAATAGGTAATAAATAGAAATTTTACAATTAAGCTTGAAAGCGCTATAATTGTTATTTAATAAAGGATATTAGTTGTTAATATATTGTGGTTGTTTTCATTATTACTATATGATTGGAGGAAAAGTATGATTGATTTAACAGTGAAAAAAGAAGGTTTAGAAAAAGTTATTGAAAGAGCTAAAGAAAAGAATATCATAATTCCTACATTTTCACAGATGAGAAACCCAGAATTAATTCCCGATAAAATAAAGGCAAAATTAAAAGATATTGGTTTGTGGGATATTAATTCTTTAAATTTGTTTAGAATAACTTGGAAAAATGAACCCGTTTCAAAAGGCGGTTTATATGGGAACGTTAATTATTTTGAATTACCTTCTGAGTTAACTGGAGTTAAAGCTAGAATATTAGCTTTAGTAGGAAAATGGTTTCCGACTGGAGCTCATAAGGTTGGAGCTACTTTTGGATGTTTGGTTCCAAGATTAGTTACAGGGCAATTTGATCCCACTAGCCAAAAAGCTGTATGGCCTTCAACCGGTAATTATTGTAGAGGGGGGGCATACGACGCTCATCTTTTAGCGTGTGAGTCAATTGCAATATTGCCAAAAGGAATGAGTAAAGAAAGATTTGAATGGCTTAAAAAAGTAGCGGGTGAAGTTATAGGTACACCAGGTAGTGAGAGTAATGTTAAGGAGATTTTTGACAAATGTAAAGAATTAAAAGAAAAATACGGCGATAAAATAGTTATTTTCAATCAGTTTGATGAGATGGGGAATCGTTTGTGGCACCATGAAGTTACTGGTCATGCAATGGAAGAGGTTTTAAATGATATTATGGGTAGTAAAGATAGATTAGCGGGTTCTGTTTTTACTTCAGGTTCTTCTGGAACATTAGGTGCTGGAGAATATTTAAAAGACTTATTCCCAAACAGTAAATTAGTTGTTGGGGAAGCTTTACAATGTCCTACATTGTTAAACAATGGTTTTGGAGCTCATAGAATTGAGGGAATTGGGGATAAACATGTTCCATGGATTCATAATGTAAAAAATACTGATATGGTTATAGCTATAGACGATGAAGATACAATGAGTTTGGTAAGGCTTTTTAACGAACCTGCGGGTAAAAAGTTTTTAAAGGCACAGGGTATAGATGAAAAGTTAGTAGAAAATTTAAACTTACTTGGAATATCTTCAATTGCTAATACTCTTTCTGCAATTAAATTTGCTAAATATTATGAACTTACAGAACACGATATTGTAATGACGGTTTTTACTGATTCAATGGAACTTTATGGTTCAAGATTGGAAGAAATGAGAGAAGAATTCGGAGAATACAACGAGCATCAAGCTGCTATTGACTATTATCAACATCTAATTGGTATTAAAACAGATAATATGCAAGAGCTTAATTATTATGACAGAAAAAGAATTCATAATCTAAAATACTATACTTGGATAGAACAACAGAATAAAGATTTGAATGAGCTCAATGCACAATGGTATGAAGCGGATGAATATTGGGGTGGCATGCGAGAAACTGCAAACAAGATTGATGAACTTATTAATGAGTTTAATAAAAAGACTGGGTTATTGGAGGAAATAAATTGAAGTATGTAAAGAATCTAGTTTGTATCAGTTGTGGAGAAAGTTATGAAGCTTCTCCAACCCAATATCTATGTCCTAAATGTGGAGAAAAAGGTATTCTTGACGTTCAGTACGATTATGAAAAAATTAAAAAAGAGTGGTCAAAAGAGGATTTATCTAGTAACAATAATCCAGGCATTTGGCGTTATGCTCCTTTATTGCCTATAGAGCCAAATAGTGTCAAACCTCCTTTGAGAGTGGGAAATACTCCAGTTTATGAAAGCAAAGCTATGGCAAAAGAATTAGGAGTATCTACTCTTTATATAAAAGATGATGGGCTTAATCCTACGGGATCTCTTAAAGATAGAGCGTCATCTATAGCTGTTGTAAAGGCGCAGGAAGCGAGAATTAATGTTGTAGCCTGCGCCTCTACAGGTAACGCAGCTTCTTCCTTAGCAGGAAATATAGCTTCAATGGGAAACGAAATGAGAGCTGTGATATTTGTTCCCGAACGAGCTCCAATAGGTAAAGTTACTCAACTTTTAATATACGGGGCATTAGTTATTTCTGTAAAAGGTTCATACGAAGAAACTTTTTATTTATCAGAAGAGGCGATAAATAAGTGGGGCTGGTACAATAGAAATGCGGCTATAAATCCATATTTAGTTGAAGGTAAAAAAACATCTTCAATTGAATTTGCAGAACAGTTGAATTGGAATATGCCTGATTGGTTAGTTTATTCGGTAGGGGATGGTTGTACTATTGCTGGTGCGTGGAAAGGAGTTTACGATTTAAAACAGATAGGCTTTATAGATAAAGTTCCAAAATTGTTAGGAGTTCAGGCTGAAGGGTGTGCGCCCATTACTAAAGCTTTCAAAAGTGGGAAAGATTTAATAGTTGAAAAAGAAAATACTTTAGCTGATAGTATAGCTGTTGGGAAGCCTAGGAATTATATCAAAGCAATTAAAGCTGTAAAGGAATCCAAAGGCGATATGGTTATCATTAGTGATAATGAAATATTAGATATGATGAAAGTTTTAGGTAAAAAGACGGGGATTTTTGGAGAACCTGCTGGTGTAGCCGGCGTTGCGGGGATAAAAAAAGCAGTGGAAAATGGGATTATCAAACCTTATGAATCTGTTGGTGTGGTAATTACAGGTAATGGTTTAAAAGATATAAAAAATGCTCAAAAATCTGTAGGAGAACCTTTAAGAGTTAGTACAGATATAAATGAATTATATAATTTATTGAATGATTATTTTTAATTTTTATTCTCTTTAATACCTGAACGATATTTTTATTCTCATAATTGAAAGGAGACATATCAAAAATGAATTATAAAGAAATTTTAAAGAAAGCAGAAGATTATAAAGAAGATATATCAAAGTTTCTTAGAGATATGATCGCTATTCCAAGTGAGAGCGGCAAAGAAAAAGACGTTATTTTAAGAATTAAAGAAGAAATGGAAAAAGTTGGTTTTGATAAAGTTGAGATTGATCCTATGGGTAATATTCTAGGCTATATAGGGCATGGAAAACATCTTATTGCTATGGATGCTCATATTGACACTGTGGGGATAGGGGATATTAACCTTTGGCAATATGATCCATACAAAGGTTATGAAGACGATGAAATTATCGTTGGAAGAGGTGCTAGTGACCAAGAGGGTGGCATGGCTTCTATGGTTTATGCAGCAAGAATCATAAAAGATTTAGGGTTGGAAGATGATTATACTTTACTTGTAACAGGTACAGTACAAGAAGAAGATTGTGACGGGCTTTGTTGGCAATATATAATTAATGAAGATAAGATAAAACCAGAATTTGTTGTTATTACAGAGCCTACCTCTTGTAATATATATCGTGGGCAAAGAGGAAGAATGGAAATTAAAGTTTCTACTCATGGAGTAAGTTGTCACGGTTCTGCTCCAGAAAGAGGAGATAACGCCATTTATAAAATGGCTGATATTATTAACGAATTAAAGGTTTTACATACATGCTTAAAGAATGACAATTTTTTGGGAAAAGGCAGTTTAACAGTTTCTGAGATTTTCTTTTCATCTCCTTCTAGATGTGCGGTTGCAGATGGATGTTCAATATCAATAGATAGAAGATTAACTTGGGGAGAAAGTTGGCAAGGTGCAATAGAAGAGATTAAAAATCTGCCCGCTTCAAAAAGATATAACGCGGATGTAGAATTATATACTTATGAAAAGCCATCCTACACGGGTTTAATATATCCAACTGAGTCATACTTTCCAGCATGGGTTTTGGAAGAGGATCATCCAGCTTGTCAAACATTAGTAAAAGCTTATGAGAATTTATTTGATGAGAATCCTTTAGTTGACAAATGGACTTTTTCTACAAATGCTGTTTCAATTATGGGAAGATACGGTATACCTTGTATTGGATTTGGGCCTGGACATGAAGATCAAGCACATGCTCCAAATGAAAAAACTTGGAAAAGTGAACTAGTGAAAGCAACTGCTATGTATGCAACAATTCCAAAATTATATGTACAAAATTTTTCATAAAAATATTAGAAAGAGGGTATGATTTTTGCTTATTAAAAATGGAATAGTTGTAACCTCAAAAAATTGTGAGAAAAAGGATATAAGAATTAAGGCTGAAAAGATAGTAGAAATTAATTATAATTTATCTCCTTTTTTAGATGAAGAGGTTATTGATGCAAAGGATAAATATGTGATACCTGGTGTAATAGATAGCCACACTCACTTTAGCCTCCATTCCAGAGGAACAACAAGTATAGATGATTTTTATTCTGGAGGAGTATCAGCATCACTAGGAGGCGTTACTACTCATATCGATTTTGCCGATAGTGAAGATGGTTCTTTGATGAAAGGTCTAGAAAGTAGATTGGAAGAAACTATTAATTCTGTTATAGATTTTCATTTTCATATAGTAATAGACGACAAATTCAATCCTATTAAAGATAATGCTCAATTAAAAGAGATCAAAAATTTTGGAATATCTAGTTTAAAGGCTTTCACTACGTACAAAGGGTTGTATATGATTTCTGAAGATAAATGGGAACCTCTTTTTATAAAAGCAAAAGAAAACGATTTAATCATAGCAATTCATTGTGAGGATGACGAAATAATTCAAAGAAATGTTGAAAAGTTCAAAAAAGAAAAGAAGTTAGGAGTTCAATACCATCCTGATATTAGGCCTTCTATAGCGGAAGCTAAAGCTATAAGGAAGGTATGTGAAATTGCAGAGAAGGTTAAAGCAACTATATACATAGTACATCTTTCTTCAAAGGAAGGATATGAAACAGTAAAAACTTTTAAAAACAAAGATTTTGATTTGTTAGTAGAAACTACTCCTCATTATCTTTTATTAACTAAAGATAAGTTAAAAGGTTCAGATGGACGATTGTATTTGATGACTCCTCCTTTGAGAGAAAAAGAGGATAACGAAGCTCTTTGGCAAGGCATTAAAGAAAATGTTATTGATGTTGTAGCAACAGATCATTGTGCATACAGTAAAGAACAAAAATTAATGGGAAAAGATTCACTGGATATTTTCCCAGGTATACCCGGAGTTGAAACACTTCTTCCATTGGTTTATACGTATGGAGTAAAAAATGGTCTTTTTTCAATTAATAAGATGGTTGAACTTTTATCAACAAACCCTGCTAAGATATTCAAACTTTTTCCTAAAAAAGGTGTTATAGAAAAAGGTTCAGATGCAGATTTAGTTATATTTGATCCTAATATCAAAGAAATATTAAACGATAAAAACACCCATTCTAATGCGGGTTATAATCCTTTTAACGGATTCGAGGTCGAAGGTATGCCCGTAACTACGATTTTAAGAGGAAAAGTAATAGTAAAAGATAGAGAGTTTGTTGGTGAAAAAGGGTATGGAAAGTTTGTAAAAGCTGAATTTTGAGAAGTTATAAAATTATATATATATCGGAGGAATGAACTATGAATACATTATTTAGAGGCAAAGATTTCATTTCAACACAAGATTGGAGTAGAGAAGAATTAGAAACTGTGTTTGAAGTTTCTAAGGAACTTAAAAAGAGATTTGCAATGGGTGAAGTAACAGATCATTTATTAAGAGCAAAAACCGTATTCATGCTTTTCTTCGAACAATCAACAAGGACGCGTAATTCTATTGAAGCTGGTATAACTCAATTAGGTGGTCACGCCCACGATCTCACACCCGATAAAATGCAACTTTCCCATGGCGAATCCGCCAAAGATACTGCAATTGTTTTAAGTAGATTCGGTCATGGTATAGCTATTAGAAATTGTTTTTTTGGCATCGGAAACAAATATTTAAGAGATGTAGCAAAGTATGCAGATGTGCCAGTTATTAGTCTGCAAGACGATATTTATCATCCTTTACAAGGATTAGCTGATCTATTGACCATAAAAGAAAAAGTCGGAGATAACCTCCAAAACGTTAAAGTAACTGTATCTTGGGCTTATGCTACTTCTCATGCTAAACCACTTTCGGTCCCACAAACTCAAGCACTCCTCTTTACTAGATATGGCATGGATGTTACTATAGCTCATCCAAAAGAATTCCCTTTGATGCCAGAAATTATTGAGCAAGCTAAAGAAAACGCTAAAAAGTACAATGGTAGTATTAAATTTACAAACGATATGGATGAAGCGTTTGAAGGGGCTCAAATAGTTATTCCAAAAAATTGGGGAGGATTTTTAGGGGTTGAAGATCCTGATTCAGAAGAAGGCAAAAAAGAAATGAAAGCAAATTTAGAAAAGTATAAAGATTGGATTTGTGATGAAAGAAGAATGGCACTTGCTGATAAAAACGTTTTATACATGCACGCTATGCCTGCTGATAGGGGAAAAGAAGTAACTGATTCTGTTATAGATGGCCCTCATTCTATTATATATGATGAAGCTGAAAATCGTTTACATACTGCTAAAGCAATTATGGCTTTAACAATGGGCGGAAGACCGTAGTTTATAGTGGAGGTGATTAATTATTTTTAAATTCGTTAATAAACCAATTAAAAGAGTGGATGCTTACGAAAAGGTTACTGGAAAAGCCAAATTTGCAGATGATTTGGAGTTTGCTAATATGCTCTATGCCAAAGTACTAAGGACAAAATATCCATCCGCAAAAATTCTTAACGTTAACGTTGATAAGGCTTGGGAAGTAGCTGGAGTTAAGTCAGTTATTACAGCAAAGGATGTTCCAAATAATAGATTCGGAGTTATAGTACCTGATCAACAAGTTTTTGCTCAAGATAGGGTGTTTTACATAGGAGATGGAATAGCTGCGGTTGCAGCTGAAAGTATAGAAGCAGCTGAAAAAGCAGTAGAACTTATTGAGGTTGAGTATGAGGAACTTCCTGGGGTCTTTGATCAATTAGAAGCTAGAAACACAGCTCCCATACACCCCGAGAAGAATAGTAATGAAGTTGTTCATCATAAGTTGAGAAAAGGTAATGTGGAAGAAGGTTTTAATAATTCTGATATTATTCTTGAAAGAGAGTATGAAACACAATTTATTGAACATGCTTACTTAGAGCCAGAAGTTGTAATAGCTGTGCCTTATGAGAACAATAGTTTAGTCACTATATATGGTTCAGTACAAAATCCTTTTGCATGTAGAAATGCGGTTGCGGCTGTATTGAAAGTTGGTTATAACCAGGTTAGAGTCATTCAAAATCATATTGGAGGTTCTTTTGGAGGGAAAGATGAAGTTATCTCTTCAATGGCTGCTCGAGCCGCAGTTTTGGCTTTAAAAACCAATAGACCGGTTAAATTAAAAAATTCGAGGGAAGATTCTATAATTGAGAGTTATAAAAGACATCCCTACAAAATGAAATACAAAGTAGGTGTCACAAAAGATGGAAAAATAAAAGCAATGGAGATAGAAGCTGTTGCTGATAGTGGTGGTTACGCATGTCAGACCCCATTTGTGACATGGAGATCAGTTGTTCAGGCGACAGGACCTTACGAAATTCCTAATGTGAAAACTGATACTTATGGATATTATACAAATAATGTTTATACTGGGGCTATGCGTGGTTATGGTTCACCGCAAGTTATATTTGCGCAAGAATCTCTTATGGACGAATTAGCAAAAGAGTTGGGAATGAATCCTTTAGAGTTTAGATTAAAAAACATATTTAGAGATAATTCTATCACTGCAAGTGGGCAATTGCTTAATAATCATAAGGTGAGTTTAGAAGAGGTTATTAAAAAAGCATCTGAAAAAATTGATTTCATGAATAAATACAATAAATATAGTAAAGAACAAAATAGTGATAAAAGAAAAGGAATAGGTATGGCCGTTAGTTATCGAGGAGTTAGTTTGGGAGCAGAAGCTGTAGATGCTGCAGGCGTTGTTTTATCTATTCAAAAAGATGGTTCAGTTTATTTTTATAGTGGATTGGCTGAAAATGGGCAAGGTTTGAAAACCGCCTATACTCAAATCATATCTGAAGAGTTAGGAATTAACATTGATAAGATAAATTTTTTAATAGTCGATACTTTAATTTCTCCGGATAGCGGTTCTACTGTTGCATCTAGAGCTACATTGGTAGGAGGAAATGCAACAATCGACGCAGCAAAAAGATTAAAGAAAAAACTAACAGAATTTTTAATTAAAAAACATAACTTGTCTTGTTCGGAATTATTTTTTAGAGATAACAACATTTACCTACCAGACGGAGAAAAATTAATTTCTTTCGATGAAGTTGCTACTCAAGCTTATAACTCAGGTGTTTTTCTCTCTACTTACGGTTGGTACAAATCTCCTCAAATTAGCTGGGATGAAGAAGTTGGGCAAGGGAACCCTTATTTTACTTATGTTTATGGGTGCCAAATAGCGGAGGTAGAAGTAGATACAGGAACCGGTGAGATTAAGGTTCTAAATATGGTTGCAGCTCATGATGTAGGAAGAGCTATAAATCCTGCAGGTGTTTTAGGGCAAATTTATGGTGGAATCATGATGGGTTTAGGTTATGGAATTATGGAAGAAGTAGATATAGAAGAAGGTTATATTAACAATACAAATTTTGATGAATATTTGATTCCCACCGCCAAAGATATGCCAAATATATATCCTATAATTGTTGAAAATCCTGATCCTGTTGGACCATACGGCGCGAAATCCATTGGAGAGCCGACTTTAGAATTAGGAGCAGCTGCTATCTCTAACGCAGTAGCACAAGCTATTGGTAGAAGAATTAGATCACTACCTTTGAATTTAGAAAAAGTTCTCATAGGCCGCTCTCTTAAAAAAGGAAGGAAGAAAAAATGATTGAATATGAATTTTTGAAAGCAAAATATTTAGGAAATGCTTTAAAAATATTAGATAGTTATAAAAACGTTAAGTTATTGGCTGGAGGTACAGACATACTTGTAGATATTCATAAAAAAAGTAAACGATTAGGTGATTTTAACTATATTTTGGATATTTCTAATATTGAAGAATTAAAATATATCGAAGAAACTAGCCAAACAGTAGAAATAGGACCGTTATGCACTCATACAATGTTAATAGAATCAGAATTAATAAGTAATATGTATCCGTTTTTAGTTACAGCAGCCAAAACAATTGGTTCTCCGCAAATTAGAAACAGGGGAACTGTGGGAGGCAATATCTCTAACGCTTCGCCAGCTGCGGATCTCGTTCCTCCTTTAATAGCTTTAAAAACTCAACTAGAATTGAGTTCTGTTGAAGGGAAGCGCTTTGTTCCTTTAGAAAAATATATAGTTGGACCTTATAAAACATCTCAAAATCCCAATGAATTAATTACAAAAATAATAATTCCAAAGATTGATAAAGAATATTTTGGTGTTTTTTTGAAGATAGGGAGGAGAAGAGCTGTAAACATTGCAAGGCTTAACTTAGCGATTCTTGCAAAAGTAAAACAAAATATAATCGAGGATATTAGAATAGTACCTGGTTCAGCTACTCCATATCCAGTAAGATTTACTAATTTAGAACAAGAAATAATCGGTAAAAGAATTGATCAAATAATTTTAGAAAAGATAACACCTAAGATATCTGAAGAAATGATTTCAATTACAGGTGAGAGATGGTCTACTCCTTATAAAAAACCCGCCTTGGAAGCTTTGTTTAAACGTGGAATGGAAAGCATATTTGCTGTGTTTAACAATTAGAGGAGGAAGATTCAATGAATAAAATTAGCGTAACTTTTTATGTTAACGGGAAAAAAGAGGTTCTTGAAGTAACACCAAAAGAAAGACTTTTAGATACTTTAAGAGATCAGCTAAAATTAAAAAGTGTCAAAGAAGGTTGTGATGTTGGAGAATGTGGAGCTTGTACTGTAATACTTAATGGACAAGCTGTCCATTCTTGTTTAGTATTAACTGCTCAACTCGATGGAGATGAGGTGTACACAACAGAAAGTTTAGAAAAAGATGGGTTATTGGATCCTCTTCAGCAAGCTTTTATAGACCACCAAGCTGTACAGTGTGGTTTTTGTACCCCTGGTATTCTTATGTCGGCAAAGGCTCTATTAAATAAGAATCCCAATCCTACAAGAGAAGAAATTAAAACAGCTATAGAAGGTAATTTATGTAGGTGTACTGGTTATGAACAAATTATACAAGCTATTGAAAGTGTTAGCGAAAAAAAACTAAGTAGTAGGTGATCGTATGTCTAATATTTTAATAAAGAATGTAAAAAGTATCGTTACTATGAATGAAAACAGAGAAATATTGGAAGGGTATTCTATACTTATAAAAGGAAATAAAATAGAGAAAATAGGTAAGGATATAGATATAAGTGATGAAAAATTGGATGAAATAATTGACGGTTCAAACTGTTATGTTTACCCAGGATTAATCAATACTCACCACCATTTTTATCAAACTTTAACTAGGAATATTCCTCAAGCTCAAAATGTTGAGCTATTTGATTGGTTAAAGTTTTTGTATCCAATATGGGCGAAAGTATCCCCTAAGGCGGTTTATTATAGTACACTTGTTGCTGCTGGAGAACTTTTGAAAACTGGATGTACTACCTCTGTTGATCATTTTTATGTTTTTCCAAAAGATCAACCGCCTGATTTGCTAGACAATGAATTTAACGCAGCTAAAGATATTGGAATAAGATTGCATGCGAGTAGAGGAAGTATGTCTTTGAGTGAAAAAGACGGCGGCCTACCTCCTGACTCGGTAGTTCAAACTGAGAGAGAAATTTTAGAAGATTCTCAAAGAGTGATAGAAAAATTCCATGACCCTACTGTTTATTCTATGAATAGAGTAATTCTTGCCCCATGTTCTCCTTTTTCAGTAACCAAAGAGTTGCTTGAAGAATCAATAAAACTTGCTCGCCAATACAATGTTTCCAGCCATACGCATTTAGCTGAAACTAAAGATGAAGAGCAATTCTGTTTAGATAAATTTGGTATGCGACCTCTTGAATATATGGAAAGTTTAGGATGGACAGGACCAGATGTTTGGTATGCACACGGTGTTCATTTCACCGAAAAAGAAATAGATAAACTTGCTTCAACAAAAACTGGAGTGGCACACTGCCCCGTTTCAAATCAAAAATTAGCTTCAGGGGCTGCTAAAATTCCTTATATGTTAAAAAAAGGCCTTAGATTAGGGCTCGCAGTTGATGGAAGTGCTAGTAATGACTCATCGAACATGATTTTAGAGATGAAAATTGGTTTTCTAATGAATCGTTTGATACATGGAATTAAAAGTATTACTGCCGAAGATATTTTGCACATAGCAACAGTAGGAGGAAGCCAATTAATTAACCAACCAGAATTGGGTAGTTTAGAAGAAGGAAAAGCTGCCGATTTATTTTTAGTTAATACAAACAGACTAGGATACGCTGGAGGACTTTACGATCCTATTTCTCTTTTAATTAACACAGGAGACTCACAGATCGTAGACATAACCATAGTTAACGGTGAAATTGTAGTTAAACAAGGACAACTTGTTAATGTAGATGAAAGAAAGATAATCGAAGAGGCCAACAAAATATCAAAAGCTATGGTTGAATAAGGAGGTCTTTAATGCTGCTTTTAACCAACGCTAAGATTTTAACTTTTGATGAGAATATGACAATTATCGAAGATGGAGCAATTTTTATCGAAAATGGAACAATCAAAGATATCGGGAATACCGAAGAGTTAGAAATGAAATACCCTGATGCGATTTTTAAAAATGTTAAAAATAATATAGTAATGCCAGGACTAATAAATACTCACACGCATTTATACAGCACATTTGCTAGAGGTATGGGTTTAAAAGATAAACCACCATCAAATTTCGTGGAAATTTTAAAAAAATTGTGGTGGCGTTTGGATAATACTTTAAATGAAAAAGATATATATTATAGTGCTCTTTTTGCTATATGCGAATGTATCAGGAATGGTGTGACGACTATTTTCGACCATCATGCTAGTTATAACTATATCGATGGAAGTTTAGATATTATCGAAGATGCTGTTAAAAGATGTGGAATTAGAGCTAATTTATCCTATGAAATATCAGATAGACATGGTAAAGAAAAATCACAAGCTGCAATTAAAGAAAACGAAAGGTTCATAAGAAAAGTACAACGTATTAAAAACAGTCATTTAAAGGGTCTGATAGGATTACATGCTTCTTTTACATTAGAGGACGAAACACTTAAAACCGTTTCTGAATTATCCCAAGAATTGAACGTTCCTATTCACGTTCATGTTGCAGAAGGGATTCAAGATTACCAAGACAGTGTAAAAAGAGGGTACAACGGGGTAATAGATAGATTAAATAGATTTAATATCTTAAATCCTGGATCTTTGCTCGTTCATGGGGTTCACATACAAAAAGAAGAAATTGATGTCGTGAAAAGAAGCGGTTCATATTTAATTCATAACCCCGAATCAAATATGAACAACGCTGTGGGAGCCGCTCCCATTAAAAGCTTTATTGAAAACAATATCGTTACAGGTTTAGGAACAGATGCATATACACACGATATGTTTGAGAGTATAAAAACTGCAAATTTACTATATAAACATGAATCAAAAGATCCAAGAGTTGGATGGAACGAGGTTTACGATATGGCTTTTATTAATAATAAAAAGATAGCAAGCAGGTTTTTTGACAAAAAATTAGGCTCTATTGAAAAAGGATTACCTGCAGATTTAATAGTTATTGATTATTCTTCTCCAACACCAATTGAAAAAGAAAATGTCTTTGCCCATATTTTATTTGGAATGAATGGGTCTATGGTACAAACAGTTCTTGTTGATGGGAAAATACTTATGGACAATCGGGAGGTGACTTTTTTAGATTATGAACAATTACGAAGAAGAACTCAAATACAAGCAAGAGACTTCTGGCAAAGATTTTAAAGAATACTTTTCTCCCAGCAACATTCAAGATGCAGTAGAATTACTGAGTGAATATGGTTCAGATATTAGAATTATAGCAGGTGGAACAGATATTCTTGTAGAATATTTTGATAAGTTGTACGAAATTGAAAGATGGCTTGACCTTAAAAATATTGAACAGATGAAAAAAATAGAAGTAAAGAATGACGTTATAGAAATTGGCTCACTTGTTACACATGCTCAAATTGAGAAATCTGAAACAATTAGAGAATACCTACCTGTTTTAAAGGCAGCTGCTTGGGATGTAGGTTCACCCCAAATCAGAAATCGTGGAACTATTGGCGGCAATATCTGCACTTCTTCTCCTGCAGGAGATTTATTGGCTCCACTTATTGCTTATGATGCTATTTTTAGATTAGTTTCTAAAAACAATACAAGAGACATATCTGCTGAAGATTTTTTCGTTGGCCCAAAAAGAAACATTCTTCAAAATGATGAGATATTATACAAAATTATTATCCCTATCCCTAAGAAAAATACTTATGGAAAATGGATTAAAGTTGGAAAAAGAAAGGCTTTAATTATTTCAAGCATAACTCTTGCTTTTGTAATTTCCTTTGACAAGGATAATAGAATAGAAAAAGTTCGATGTTGCCTTGGTTCAGTTGCCCCAACTCCTGTTTCTATAAAACAGATTGAGGAGATAATGTTGAATAAGAAATTAAGCGACATAGAGTATGAAAATATTGGGAGAATCGTTTCAGAAAGCATTTCCCCTATTGATGATATTAGAGGTACTAAAGAGTATCGACGTGAAGTAGCAAAAAGAATTACTATCAATGCTTTAGAAGAAATAGAAAGGATGGTGAGGGTAGGTTGAAAATATCTATAACTGTAAACGGAGAAGTAAGAAATCCTGATGTAAGTTCAACTACCCGCTTGTTAGATTTGTTAAGAGATGATCTAAAGTTAACTGGGACTAAAGAAGGTTGTGGAAAAGGAGAATGTGGGGCATGTACAGTTATAATGAATGGTGAACTAGTTACTTCCTGTTTAGTTTTAGCTTATCAAGCTGATGGAGCAGAAATTATAACAGTTGAAGGATTAGGATTTGAAGATAAAATTGATCCAATTCAAGAAGCGTATATCGAAACTGGTGCAGTTCAATGCGGATTCTGTACTCCAGGGTTTATCATTTCAACTAAAAAGTTGTTAGAAGAGAATCCTCATCCTACCGATGAAGAGATCAGAAGGGGACTTTCAGGAAATATATGTAGATGCACAGGATATCAAAAGATTATAGACGCCGTGAAATTAGCCTCTAAAAAGTTAGAAATGATTAAAAGAGGTGAGAACGTTGAAGCCAAATAAGTATATAGGTGAAAATGTTTTTAAAGTAGATGCAAAAGATAAAGTTACAGGAAAAGCCATTTATCCCGATGATATATATTTTGAAGATATGCTTTATGTAAAAGTCAAAAGAGCAACTCATCCTCATGCAATTCTTCAAAAAATAGATGTTAGTAAGGCAGAAGCTCTACCTGGGGTTGTAAAAGTAATTACAAAAAAAGATTTCCCTAATTTAAACAAATTTGGATTGATTATAAAAGATCAACCTGTTTTAGTTGGAATAGGCGAGAAAATGAGGTTCATGGGAGATGCCCTTGCAATTGTAATTGCTAAAAATAAAGAAATCGCTAATAGAGCTGTAAAATTGATAAAGGTTGAAGTAAAAGAGTTAGAAGTAATCTCAAGTCCCTTTAGAGCAATGGAAAGCGATGCGCCAAAAATTCATGAAGAAGGAAATATATTACTTACTCATTATTTAAACAAAGGAGACATCGAAAAAGGATTCAAAGAATCTGATGTAATAATAGAAAAAGAGTATAAAACTCAGCATATAGATCAGCTGCCTCTACAGGTAGAATCAGGAGTAGCCGTGTACGATGAGAATAGTGGGGTTGTTACTATCTGGGCTGCGACTCAGTGGATTCATGATAGCCAAGCGGATATTGCTCAATCACTTAATTTACCAAAAGAAAAAATAAGAATTATCCAACCAGTAATTGGTGGAGCTTTTGGAAGAAAAGAAGACATATCTGTTCATATTCATTTGGCGTTAGCTGCAATGGCAACTAAAAGACCTGTTAAATTGACTTACACAAGGGAAGAGTCTATGACAGCTCAGTCAAAAAGGCATCCAATATATATTAAAGCAAAAACTGGTGCAACCAAAGATGGGAAGTTAAAAGCTTGGGAAGTAGAAGTTGTTGGAGATACAGGTGCTTATGCATCAAGTGGGCCTGCCGTAGTTCATAAAGGAATGTATCATTGTACTGGTCCTTACGATGTTCCAAACGTAAAGGGTGTTGCTTACACTGTTTATACAAATAACACCTATGGTGGAGCTATGAGAGGCTTTGGAACAACTCAAATGGCATTTGCTTATGAATCTCAAATGAATATCCTCGCTGAAGAATTAGGCATGGATCCAGTTGAACTTAGATTAAAGAATGCATATAGAATTGGCTCTACAACACCTAACGGTCAAAAATTAATCCAAAGTGTTAACGTTATTAAAACGATCGAAGAAGCTGTAAAACTCTCCAAAGAAAAAGAAGGTGTTTTTTATGAAGAAAAAAGGTAGAGGCATGGCGACTATAATGTTTGGTTATGGATATGGTGAAGGGTTCCCCGATTATTCTCATGCAAGTGTAGAGTTAACGGATGATGAAAAGATTTTAGTTAAGACTGCCGCTGCCGATGTTGGACAGGGAGTACTAACTGTTATTACTCAAGTAGCGGCTGAAGTTTTGAAAGTAGACATAAATAAAGTAGAAGTAATTCAAGGAGACACCCATAAGACTAAAAATTCTGGTTCCACATCAGCAACACGTCAAACAACTTTTAGTGGAAATGCTGTAAAAATGGCCAGTGAGGATTTGCTTGGGAAAATATATCATTATGCAAGTGTAGAGTTTAATAGTAACTATCCTGAATTAGGGATTAAAGATGGAACAGTTTTTTTAAATGAAAATCCAGATAAAAAAATCAGCATATGGGAGCTTAAAAAGTTAGTTGAAAAGAAAGGTGAAAACTTAAAAGGCGAGGCTACATATTTCCCACCCACATATGCACCTAATCCTGAAAATGGACAATCTGATTTGTTGTATGTTGCATATACTTTTATGACACAAATTATAGACGTTGAAGTTGACACTAATACAGGAGTTGTCGAAGTCAAAGATGTTTATACTGCTCTTGATTGTGGTAAAGCAATAAATCCAATCAACGTAGAAGGTCAAATAGAAGGCGGCACAGCTCAAGGTATAGGTATGGCACTTATGGAAGAAACAGTGATAAAAGAAGGTATAACACTAAATCCTAATATGACTGGTTACCTTGTTCCAACTTCACTGGATGTTCCAAAATTTCATTCTGTTTTAGTTGAAAACGGAGATTCTATTGGCCCGTTTGGAGCTAAAGGTATAGGCGAACCAACAACCATTGCAGCATCTCCAGCAATAGCGGATGCAATTTATAACGCAATAGGAGTAAGGTTTTATGAATTACCTATAACTCCTGAAAAAATTATCGCAGCTTTAAAGGAAAAAGAAAACTGTGATTAACAATATATTTTTAACTGGCAGAATCGGGGTTGGAAAAACAACCATTATAAAAAAGATTTTAAAGAAACTGAAACCAAAAATCGGAGGCTTTACGGTTTATAAAGAGGGAGAAATATTCAATTGGAATGCTTTTTATCTAATTGAGAGCAGTTATCTAATCGATGAAAAAATTGTTTTAAATTTATCTGAAGAGAATAGATTCGCATATCGAAAAGAGAATTACTTTAAGTGGTTAGTTAATACAAAAGCCTTTGATGAAGTTGGTGTGAGATTACTTTCTCCGTCGAATTTTGTTGACATTATTATAATGGACGAATTAGGTAGATTTGAATTAAATGCTTATGAATTTCAAAAAAAGGTGTATTCTCTATTAGATTCTAAAATTCCTGTTTTAGGTGTCATAAAAGATGAATCAAATGAATTTCTTGATAAAATTCGTAATAGAACAGATGTAGAAATTTTTAAAATTACCGAAGAGAATAGAGAGAGCCAATACGAAGATGTATATAATTTAGTTAAAAATTTAATAAGTTATCAAAAATCTTTTTGAGGATGTGATTGTATGGCTGATATATCTGTTAATCTTTTGGGAATGTTATTAAAAAATCCAGTTATGCCCGCGGCAGGACCCCCTATTAGAAACGGTGAGGCTGCTCATAGAGCAAAAGAAGGTGGAGCTGGAGCTATAGTCACTAAAACCGTTTCCGTTGAAGCTGCAAAAGTTCCAAAACCTAATATGGCTCAAGTTAAAGGTGGTTTTATAAACACAGAATTATGGTCCGAACTTCCTTTAGAAAAATGGATAGAGGAAGAGTATCCAAAAGTGGTTGAAACAGGATTGCCAGTTATTATTGGAGTAGGATATACCGCTGAAGAAATTAGAGAAGTTATTCCAAAGGTAGAAAAATTTGCAGATGGTTTTGAATTATCAACTCATTATTTAGGTGGCGATCCAACCCCTATGATTAACAGTATCAAAGCTGCCAAAGAGTCAACTGATCTTCCTGTAATGGTTAAATTAAGTCCACAGATTGATATTCCTACATTTTCCAAAGAAGCTGAAAAAGCTGGTGCAGACGGGATTGTGCTGATAAATTCTTTTGGTCCAACATTGGATATAGATTTGGAAACTGGACGAGCCTTACTAGGTAGTAAAAATGGTTATGGTTGGCTTTCAGGACAAGCGATCTTTCCTTTGGCACTTAAATCCGTCTTTGAGGCGGTAAAATCCGTTAATATTCCTGTCATTGGTGTAGGAGGTATAAGTACCGCTAAAGAGGCCGTAAAGATGATTATGGCAGGTGCTCAAGCTGTACAGGTATGTACGGCAGCTATTTTAACCGGCCCACAAATATATGGAAAAATATCTAAAGACATTGAAAATTTTCTTGATAGTCATGGTTACAAATCTTTAGATGAAATTAGAGGGATTGCCCAACAGAATATTATTGATCAGCCAAGGTATGAGTTGGTAATACCTAATGTTAACGATGAAAAGTGTACAGAATGTGGTCTTTGTTTAAAAAGTTGTGTTTATGATGCAATACATTTGGTTAAATCACTTAACAGTGTAAGAATTGATAAGGATAAGTGTGAAGGATGCGGTTTGTGTGTTTCTAGATGCAATTTTAATGCCTTAACTATCTGAAATATACGGAAGGAGACTACTTTTTATGTCTAATAAGAACCTTTTGTCCGTTGCTTTAGGAAAAGAAAAGGCAGATATTGTTTTTAAAAATGGTAAAATAATTGACGTTTTTAATGAAAGAATTATTGAAGAAGACTTGGCCATTTCGAATGGGAAAATTATTGGTTGGGGTAATTATTCTGGAGTTAAAGAAATTGATTTAAATGGGAAATACATTTCTCCCGGTTTTATTGATGCTCATTTGCATTTAGAAAGCACAATGGTTTCTGTTGAAGAGTTTGCTAAGACAGTCATTCCCTTAGGAACATTAACGATTGTTGCTGATCCCCATGAAATTGCAAACGTTGCTGGAGAGATAGGTGTTGAATATTTTCTTAATTTAGGAAAGAATTTACCTTGGAATTTTAATTTAATGATTCCTTCTTGTGTTCCCGTAACTCCTTTTGATAAATCAGGCGCCGTTTTAGATGCTTTAAAGATAAAAGAAATGTTATCAAAAAATCAATTCTTTGGTTTAGGAGAGGTAATGGATTTCGAAGGTGTTATAAATGGTCAGGATTATATATGGGATAAGATAGAGTTAATGCAAAATTATTTTATCGATGGTCATGCACCAAAATTAAACGGTAAATTATTAAATGCTTATCTTTTAGCGGGTATTAGAGCGGACCACGAAACAACAACTTCACAAGAGGCTTTAGAAAAAGTTTCTAAAGGTTTGTATGTAATGGTAAGAGAAGGTTCGGTTACAAGAGATTTAGAAAGTATATTACCAGCAATAAACGACTCTAATGTTAGCTATTTTCTATTTGCAACAGATGATAGGCATCCTGAAGATTTATTATCAGAAGGACATATTAATTTCATGATTAAAAAGGCCATAAATTTGGGTATGAATCCTTTAAGAGCAATTAGGCTTGCAACAATTAATGCAGCTAAAGCCCTTGGGATCAATTATTTAGGAGCTATTGCCCCTGGTTATCAAGCGGATTTAATTATTGTAGATAATTTGAATGAGCTAACTATAAAGGAAGTTTATAAAGATGGAATTTTGGTAGCAAAAGATGGAAAGTTTCTTTTTTCTATAAATAGTGGTAATTCACCAAAGCCAGAGCTGGTATTTAACTCTATTAAAATTCCTAAAATTAAAGAAAATGATTTTCATCTGCCACATGGTAAAACTTATAGAGTCATGAGTTTAATAAAAGATCAGATAGTTACTAAATTAGATTTTTTTTCTCCAGAATCCGAATTATATGAAGATGAATTAATAAAAAATGGGATAAATAAAATTGCAGTTGTGGAAAGGTACCAGAAAAATGGTAAAATAGGACTAGGCTTATTAAAAGGATTTAATTTAAAATCCGGCGCAATTGCTAGCTCAATAGCTCATGATTCTCATAATATCATAGTTATAGGGAGCAATTCTTACGATATGAAAGTTGCTGTTGAAAAGATATCTGAACTTCATGGTGGAATCGTTGTAACTAAAGATGGAAACGTGCTAGATTTTTTACCGTTACCAGTTGGAGGATTAGTTTCTGAAGAACCTATTGAATATGTTTCACAAAAGTTGAAAGATCTAAGAAAAATCGTCTACGACTTAGGTGTAAAGATTCAAAGTCCATTTATGACTTTAGCTTTTATGGGTTTACCAGTTGTTCCAGAACTAAAAATTACTTGCGAAGGATTGTACGATGTTGTAAACCATTCCTTCGTAAGTTTGGTGTTAGAATAAACATTCCAAAAGAGGGGGTAGGAACATGGCTGAATCAAAACAGGTAGGCTTTTTGGAAAGAACTTTTAAATTGAAGGAAAACGGAACTAACGTTAGGACGGAAGTATTGGCAGGGATTACCACGTTTATGACCATGGCTTATATTATTTTCGTAAACCCATCTATTTTGAGTGATGCTGGTATGCCTTTCAATGGAGTCTTTATTGCTACTATTGCAGGAGCTATTTTAGGTACTGTGATGATGGCACTTTTAACGAACTATCCTTTTGCATTAGCTTCAGGAATGGGATTGAACGCATTTTTTGCTTATTCTGTTGTTATAGGAATGGGAGTTACTTGGCAAACCGCTCTTGGTCTTGTATTTATTGAAGGTATCATATTTATTATCTTGAGCGTTACCCCTGTTAGACAAATGATAGTTAACTCTATTCCCATGGGCTTAAAAACAGGTATAAGTTCTGGAATTGGTTTGTTTATAGCTTTTATTGGATTACAAAATGCTGGAATAGTGGTAGCTGATCCCGCTACTTTAGTTAGAATGGGCGACATATTTTCGGGAACGGCTTTAATCGCTATTTTAGGCTTAATCATTACTGGAATTTTGCACGCATTAAGAGTTAAAGGGGCTTTACTAATAGGTATTATTATTGCAACTATCTTAGGATTGTTCAATGGGGTTACGCCAACTCCTCAAGGGGTAGTGGCTTTGCCTAAAATGGCAGATTGGAATCAGGTTTTATTTGAATTAGACTTAAGATCAGCCTTTAGCTTTAGTATGATAGGTGTTTTAATTTCTTTCTTATTCGTAGACCTTTTCGATACAGCCGGAACTTTAGTAGGAGTTAGCCAACAAGCAGGATATTTGAAAGAGGACGGTTCTCTTCCAAAGGCAGATAAAGCTCTCTTGGCGGATGCTATAGCTACAACAGGCGGAGCTCTTTTTGGAACAAGTACAGTAACAACATATGTTGAATCTGCTTCTGGAGTTTCTGAAGGAGGTAGAACAGGTCTTACAGGTTATGTTGTTGCAATTTTATTTTTCTTATCACTGTTTTTTCAACCAATAATTGCTATAGTTCCAGGTGCAGCAACTGCTCCAGCTTTGATAATAGTAGGTGTAATGATGTTATCCAATATAAGGTCTATTAAATGGGATGACTTTACAGAAGTTTTACCCGCTTTTGTTGCTATGATAGCTATGCCACTAACTTATTCAATTTCAAATGGAATAGCTTTAGGATTCATTACATATCCAATAATTAAATTATTCACTGGAAAAGCTAAAGAGGTTCATTGGTTAGTATATCTTTTATGTGTATTGTTTATCGTGTATTTTATATGGTTATAAATTAGAAATAAAAAAATAGAAAGGTTGGTTTAATGGTTACGTCCATAGTTTTGGCAGCTGGAGAATCTAAAAGAATGGGAGAAATAAAGCAGTTACTTCCTTGGGAAGATAAAACTATAATAGAGAGCGTTGTTTTCAATCTAATACGTTGTCAATATATAAAAGAGATAAGAGTTGTACTTGGAGCTAATTATGAAAAAATTAAACCAATTTTTTCTAATATTAGTGAAAAGAAAATAAAAGTATTA
Organism: Petrotoga sp. 9PW.55.5.1; assembly: GCF_003265365.1. Taxonomy (NCBI): domain Bacteria; kingdom Thermotogati; phylum Thermotogota; class Thermotogae; order Petrotogales; family Petrotogaceae; genus Petrotoga; species Petrotoga sp. 9PW.55.5.1. Next base: position 38,567 of record NZ_AUPM01000060.1, read on the forward strand.
ATTAATGAAAATTATAAAAACGGAATGATAACAACCGTTTGGACAGGTTTGAAACTTCTCCCAAAAGATACAGAATATATTCTTTTTACTTTGGGAGACATGCCTTTAATTAGAACAGCTACTTATAATCAATTGATGACAGAATTAATTAAAAGTAAGCCCCCTATTTTAGCCCCTACATATATGGGCTGTAGGGGGCATCCTTTGATAGTTCATAAAACATTTGTACCCGATATATTTAAGTTAAATGGGCCTGGTGGGCTAAGGAATCTTTTGAAACTTTACCCTGAAAAAATTAATTATTTAGAAATAGAAGATGAAGGTATATTAATTGACATTGATACTCCCGAGGAATACGAAAAATATAAACATTAATCTAATACAAAGGAGTTTTTTTATGAAAAAGTATTTCTTATTCTTTATATTTATTATCTTATTAATGCTAACTACGCTTTTTTCTTCTGACTTTGTTATTGTGAGAGATATGATTGGAAGAGAAGTGAAAGTTCCCCTTAATGTTGAAAGAATTATAACTACCTATAAACCGGCTACACAGTTTGTCTTTGCATTAAATGAGCAAGATAAGTTAGTAGGTGTAGATGATGGATCAAGTAGAGAAAAATTATTCAGTTACATATATCCAGAAATAAAAAATTTAACGCCTGTGGGTTCAAAAAGAGAAGGAGTAAATATTGAAACAATCGCTTCACTACATCCAGATGTGGTTATTTTATTTCCCCATAACGAAGCAGAATTAACAGCTTCTAAACTTGAACAATTAGGGATAGCATCTTTCGTAATCAATCCGGAAAGTTTGGAACAAATTAGAGAAACTAACATATTACTTGGTAAAGTATTAGGTTTAGAAGAAAAGGCAAGAATAGTCGATGAACAGTTTGAAAATATTCTTAATATATTACAAAGGACAAAGAACTTACCAAACAATCAAAAAAAAGTTATTTATTTTGCTAATTCAGAATTATTAGATACAGTTGGAGAAGGTTTATTGCAAAATGATATGATAGAATTAGCAGGGGGTATAAATCCTGCCGCAATGAACAAAAAAGGTTTTGTGAAGATTTCCCCTGAACAATTGATCGTTTGGAATCCTGATATGGTAGTTACTTCTCAATTATATAGAGGGAATATAGATGATTTATTAAATGATCCTAAATATCGTTATGTCAATGCTTTTAAAAATAAAGAAGTTTATCGATTCCCTTCAGAATTAGAACCATGGGATTTTCCTAGTCCTTCTTCATATTTAGGAATGTTATGGTTGGCTATAAACGCTCATCCCGATTTATTTACAGATATTGATTATGAACAAATTGTAAATGATTTTTATTATACATTGTACGGGATCTCTTACAATGAACTTTTAAATAAGGCAAATAACTAAAAATTACTTGGAGATATAAAAATGCATATACAAAGTCAAAGAAAAATATTGACACTATTAATTGTGTTATTAATCTCGGTTTTTATAATTTCTCTTTTTATAGGGAGATACAAAATATCTATATCTGATATTTTAACAAATATGGGAACACGAATTATTAGAGAAGAGCCTATAAATAGCAACGATTGGAACGTTTTTTTCTATATACGTTTACCAAGAATAATTTTAGTAACTATAGTTGGTGCTATTTTATCCATGACTGGGGCGACATATCAAAGCGTTTTTAGAAATCCTTTAGCTTCACCTTCGATTTTAGGAGTATCAGCTGGATCAGCTTTTGGGGTAGCTTTAGGGATTTTGCTGAACAAAGAGGGTTTGTTAGGACCTTACTTATTCTCCTTTTCTTTTGGGCTTATAGCGGTGTTTTTGACTTTTTATATCTCTGTATGGAGTAAAGTTAAGGGAGTTACAGTTTTAGTCTTAGCTGGAATGGCTGTAACTTCTTTTTTCAATGCAGGAGTTTCTTTAATACAGTACTTAGCTGATCCCTATGAGAAATTACCAAATATTGTTTTTTGGCTGATGGGAGGATTTAACAGAGCAGGATGGAGAGAGGTTTATATTTCTCTATTTACTATGGTTCCAGGTATTATAATACTTTTAATATTAAGATGGCATTTAAACGTTATGTCAATGGGGGATGAAGAAGCTATATCGATGGGTGTCAACGTTAAATGGACGAGGATATTACTAATATTTGTGAGTACTGTGATGATTGCTCCAACAGTTGCTGTTGCAGGCCAAGTGACTTGGATAGGTTTGGTAACTCCTCATATAGCTAGATATATTATAGGAGCGAATCATAGGTATATGCTTCCAGCAGCAGGTGTTTTAGGAGGCATATTGTTATTAATTATGGATAATATTGCACGAACTCTCACTCCATCTGAGATACCTATAAGTATTGTTACTGCATTTATTGGCGCTCCTTTTTTTGTGTATCTTCTTATACGTAGAAGAGAAAGTGGGTGGAATCAATGATAAAGGTTAAAAACCTATCTTTTTCATATGAACCTAATAAAAAAACAATCGATGATATTAATTTTTCTTTTAATAAAGGAGAGCTTGTAGCTTTGTTAGGACCAAATGGTTCTGGGAAAACTACTATTTTGAAATGTTTAAATGGCCTATTAAAACCGTATTTCGGAGAAATTTATATCGAAGATACTAATATCCGCCATTTAAAAAATAGAGAGATTGCCAAACTTATTAGCGTTGTACCTCAAGAACATGCATCGGTTTTTTCTTATTCTGTGTTGGATATAGTATCAATGGGTGTAACGCCTTATCTAACCTTAGGGAAAATGCCTAATAAGAAAGATTACCAGAAGGCTTTTGAAATGCTGAAATTTTTCAATATTGGAAAGCTTTCAGAAAAAAATTTCAATCAATTAAGTGGTGGAGAAAAGCAATTAGTTTTAATAGCAAGAGCTTTGATGCAAGATACTGATTATTTAGTAATGGATGAACCTACATCTCATTTGGATTTTAAAAATCAGTACTTATTAATGAAAGAAATGAAAAAGTTGAGTGAAGAAGGAAAAGGGGTTATTACTGCTCTACATGATCCAAATTTGGCTCTCAGATTTTGCGATAAAATTATTATGGTAAAAAATGGAAAAATAATTTCAAGTGGTAAAAAAGAAAAAGTTATGAATGCAAAGAATCTTCAAACTCTGTATGAAGTTGATATATCGGTAGATTATATTAAGGATAAAAGCATTATTTACATAAATTAAGAAATATAACGAATTATTGGAAGGTGTTGCTATGGAAGTCAAAAGTCAATCCACAAAAAGTGGCAGATTTAAAGTAACAAAAGGCGAACCAATATTGGGAACTAGAATTGAAGATAATGGGGTTAATTTTGGTATATATACAAGAAATGGGCCTTCTGTAACCTTGGAAATATACGAAAAGTATTATGATGAAACTCCTATTTTCAAATATACGTTAGATAAGATTGCTAATAGAACAGGAGATGTTTGGCACGTATTTGTTGAAAATATAGGAGCTGGATATTATTATGGATGGAGAATAGAAGGACCATATGAACCAGAAAAAGGACATAGATTCAATCCAAACAAGTTACTTTTGGACCCGTATGCCAAAGTTCTTGGTGGCAAATTAGACTTTTCAGATTATTCTATTTACGGTTATGATAGAGATAGCAATGAAAAAGATCTCAGTTTTTCTTCCCTCGACTCAGCCAGATCAGGTTTAAAATCAGTTATTTGGAATTGTAAAAATTACAATTGGAAAGATGACATACATCCTAGACATTCACTGAATGATCTTGTTATCTATGAGATGCATGTGAGGCTTTTTACGATAAGTCCGAATTCTGAAGTTGAACATAGAGGAACATACAAAGGAATAATTGAAAAAATTAATTACCTGAAAGAACTTGGCGTAAACGCTGTAGAATTAATGCCAGTGTTTTCATTTTCTATGAACGATAATCTCAACATAAATCCTTTAACAGGGGAAAGATTAAAAAACGTATGGGGATACAACCCTATAAGTTTTTTCTCTGTAACAAACAATTATAGATATGGGCTTAAAATAGGTGACGAGGTTGTACAGTTTCAAGACCTTGTTTATGAATTACATAAGAATGGTATAGAGATAATTTTAGATGTTGTGTACAATCATACTGCAGAAGGAAATGAGATGGGTCCTACTTTAAATTTCAGAGGATTAGAAAATTCTGTCTATTACTTATTGAGTAGGGCAAATCCAAGATATTATGAAAATTATTCAGGAACTGGAAACACGATAAATTCAAGTCATTATGTTGTTAAACAGATGATTCTAGATAGTCTTAGACATTGGGTTTCAGAGATGCATATTGATGGTTTTAGATTTGATTTGGCATCAATTTTAGGAAGAGACCCTAAAGGTAATTGGGTTGGAGACCTTTCTTTGTTAAAAGATATAGCTGACGATCCTATTCTTGCTGGAACAAAACTTATTGCAGAAGGATGGGACGCTGCAGGTGGGTATTATGTTGGCGATTTTCCTACAGGATGGGCAGAATGGAACGGAAAATTTCGAGATACTGTGAGAAAATTTATAAGAGGAGATAACGGAACAGTTACAGACTTAGCCACAAGAATTGCAGGAAGTCCCGACCTTTTTGAGAGAAGAGGAAGAAAACCATACCATAGTGTTAATTTTGTTACTTCCCACGATGGTTTTACGTTATGGGACTTAGTGTCTTATAATAACAAACATAACGAAGCAAATGGAGAGAACAATAAAGATGGAACGGATGCTAATTATAGTTTCAACCATGGTGTGGAAGGTGAAACAAATGATGTGAAGATTATAAAATTAAGAAAACAACAAATAAAAAATTTTATAACTATATTAATGGTTTCTCAAGGACTACCTATGATTTTGATGGGTGATGAATTCTGCAGAACTCAACTAGGTAATAACAATACTTACTGTCAAGATAACCAAATATCTTGGGTAGATTGGAGTAGAAAAAACAAATTTGAAGATATCTTTGAATTCACCAAAAAGATGATAAATTTTAGAAAAAAACATTGTGCACTAAGAAGAGACAGATTTTTCACAGGAAAAGACATAGGAGGAGATGGAATTGCTGATATTACCTGGCATGGAGTCGAACCTTTTAAACCAGATTTCAGTTATTATTCACGTAGTTTAGCTTTTATGATAAGTGGAGATGATTACATAACAAATTGTCAAGAGAAAGATCAAGACATTTACGTTGCTTTAAATGCCTTCGATCAAGATCTTATATTTGAAATCCCTAAGCTTCCTAATGGAAAAAAATGGCATAGAGTCGTTGATACTTCCAAAGAAAGTCCAAAAGATTTTCTTGAAGAGCCATTGAAAGTAGAAAGTCCAAAATACAAAGTCAAATCTAGAAGTTCAATTGTTTTAATATCTTAATAATTCTTAAAAGGAGGATTTTTAATGCTTACAGATATTGAAATCGCAAGGGGAGCAAAATTAAAGAGAATCGAACTCATAGCTAACGAATTAGACATTTCTGAAGAATACTATAGTTTATACGGAAAAAATATCGCAAAGGTATCTCATAATTATTTAAACGAACTAAAATTTAAAGAAGATGGGAAACTAATAATGGTTACAGCAATTACTCCTACGCCTGCAGGAGAAGGTAAAACCACCACAAGTATATCTTTATCAATGGCTTTAAATAAGATCCATAAGAATTCATTAGTAACTTTAAGAGAACCCTCGTTGGGACCGGTAATGGGAATAAAAGGTGGAGCAGCAGGTGGTGGTTATTCACAAGTTCTTCCAATGGAAGATATTAACCTCCATTTTACAGGAGACATACATGCCATAACATCCGCTCATAATCTAATTTCCGCTGTTATAGATGATTATATCAAGTACGATAAATTGAATATAGACCCTACAAGGGTTTCATGGCCTAGGGCGATGGATATGAATGATAGAGCCCTAAGAGAAATTATAGTAGCACTAGGAGGAAGAAAAAACGGTTATCCAAGACAAGATGGATTCATAATTACCGCTGCATCAGAAATTATGGCCATACTATGCTTGTCCCAGAATATGGAAGAGTTAAAAAACAAATTATCCAATATAGTAGTTGCAAGAAATAGAAAAGGTGAACCTATAACTGTGAAAGATTTAGAAATTGAAGGGGCATTAACAGTCTTATTAAAAGATGCTATAAATCCAAATTTAGTTCAAACTATAGAAAACACTCCTGCTTTTGTTCATGGTGGGCCATTTGCAAATATAGCTCACGGAACTAATTCAATACTTGCAACTAAACTCGCATTAAAACTTTCTGATTATGTTGTCACTGAATCTGGTTTTGGATCAGATCTTGGAGCTGAAAAATTCTATGACTTTGTTTCACCTACTTTCGGATTGAAACCATCAGCTACAGTTCTTGTTGCAACGATAAGAGCACTAAAGTACCATGGAGGACAAAAGAAAGATGAATTGAATACTCCAAATACGGAGAATTTGAAAAAAGGTTTAGCCAATTTACAAGTCCACGTAGAAAATTTGAAGAAGTTTAATCTTCCGGTAATTGTTTCGATAAACAAATTTTATTCAGACACAGAAGAAGAGATTTCCATAGTTGAAAATTTTTGCAAAGAATTAGGTGTCGAATCTAGTGTCAATGAGGGATTTGAAAAGGGTTCTCAAGGAGCTATTGATTTAGCTGAAAAAGTTGTTAGACTAACTGAAAAGGAATCAAACTTTACTCCCATATACAATTTTGCAGATCCTATAGAAGAAAAGATAGATAAATTAGCAAAAAATATATACCGCGCTGGAAAGGTAGAGTACACATCTTCTGCTTTATCTTCATTAAAATATCTTAAAAAGTATGGTTATGATAAACTTCCTGTAATTATAGCTAAAACACAGAATTCAATCTCAGATGATCCGAATAAATTAGGAGCTCCAAAAGATTATACATTTACAATAAGAGACTTTGAATTATCCGCTGGTGCTGGATTTGTTGTTGCATTGGCTGGAGATATACTCAGAATGCCTGGACTTTCAAAAGTTCCAAACGCTGTTAATATGGACATAGATGAAAAAGGTGACATCTCTGGATTATCTTAAAAAGTTAAAAAGTATAGGAGGTTTAAAATGTTTATCGATGTAAAAGACACAATAAAAAAAATTAAAGAAGAAATAGATATTATAAAAAATGAGTTGACTTTCGAACCCAAACTTGTTAGTTTAGTTGTTGAACCTGATAAGTCTACTTTATCTTATCTAAATTCCCAGAAACGAAGTGCGAAAAAATATGGAATAAACTTAGAAATTGTTGAAAGCAATAATCTAGTAGAAGATCTTCAAAGACATAACGAAGATGAAAATACTCATGCAATATTTGTTGCTCGACCTTTGAAAAAAGGTTTTACAGAATTAGATATTGCAAAAAACATCTCCCCATTTAAAGATGTAGAAGGAGTCAGTTTATACAATATAGGTTCAATGTTTTATGAAAAAGAACTTTTCATACCTTGTACAGCAGAAGCAGTAGTAAAAATTATAGAAGATTTTATAGACGTTAAAGGAAAGAACGTAGTTATAATCGGAAGAAGCACTACAGTTGGAAAACCTGCTGCTATACTGCTTCAAAAACGCGGTAGGGATGCTACTGTAACAGTTTGCCATTCAAAAACAGAAAATTTAAAAGAAGTAACAAAAAGAGCTGATATATTAGTAGCAGCAATAGGTAGAGCCAATTTTGTTGATAAAAGTTTTGTAAAAGAAGGAACAACCGTTATCGATGTAGGAATAAATGTTGTTAACGGCAAGGTAGTAGGGGATGTTTCACAAGATGTTTCTGAAATATGTAATTTGACTCCCGTTCCTGGAGGAGTTGGGAGTTTGACAACAGCAATACTAATGAGAAATGTATTTAGAGCCGCAAAAGGTGAGTTTTAATGAATATTGAATTATTAAAAATTATAAACAAAGAAATAGAAGAAGGGAAATCGGGCGTTCTATGTACGGTTATTAGAGCAGTAGGTTCTACCCCAAGAGATATTGGAGCAAGTATGTGGGTTAGAGCCGACGGCTCAACAATAGGAACAGTTGGCGGAGGCCCTTCAGAAAAAGAAGTTATAGAAAAAGCAAATGAAATGATAAAAAAAGGAGAAATAGAGCCTAAAATTTATGACGCAGTACTAAGAGAAAAAGAAAGTGATGGAAAATCTATTTGTGGTGGGGAAATAAGCGTTCTATTAGAACCATTGGGAAACGAACCAAAAATAGTAATATTTGGAGCTGGTCACGTAGGTAAAGCTTTAGCAAGAGTTGCAAGTATAACGGGATTTAAAACAATCGTTTGGGATGATAGAGAAGATTTGGCTAATCAGCAAAACATTTCTTGGACAGAAACTATAATTTGTTCTTTAGATGAAGCCTTTAAGAAAATAAATTTTGATAAGAACACTTATGTAGTTGTTCTAACTCGCCAGCATTCATTAGACGAAGATGTTGTAAGATTGCTAGAAGGTAAATCTTTCGCTTATTTGGGTGTAATTGGTTCATTAAGAAAAACATTAAAAATGAAAGAAAACTTATTAAAGAGAGGAGTTTCAAAAAGTTACGTAGACAAAATTTATCAACCTATTGGGATTCCAATAGGTGCGGAAACTCCTGAAGAAATTGCTATTTCAATTTTGGCTGAAATTATTGCGGTTTATAGAAAGGCTAATATAACTGTTTTAAGAAATACTTATTCAATAAAGGAGAAATCTTTGAGTGAAATATAACTTTGATGAAATAATTGATAGAAGAAATACAGAATCAGCTAAATGGAAGGCTTTAAAACAGTTATATGGAAGGGAAGATATCATCCCTATGTGGGTAGCTGATATGGATTTTAAGTCTCCTCCCGAAATTATACAAAATTTGAAAGAAAGAGCAGATCATGGGGTATTTGGCTATCCAATGATAGATGATAATTATTTTGATTCTTTTGTAAATTGGGTTAAAAAAAGACATGAGTTGAATATCAGTAAAGAATGGATAATAACAGCAGATGGAGTTGTTGATGCTTTAAAAATAGCGATTCTTGCTTTTTCAAAACCTGGAGATAAAGTAGTAATTCAAACACCAGTTTATTATCCCTTTTATAACATCATCAAATCTAACGGAAGAGAGATATTACGTAACTCTCTAAAAATAGAAAACGGAAATTATATAATGGATTATGAGGATTTAGAGAAAAAGTTATCCGATAAAAGAACGAAACTATTCATACTTTGTAATCCTCACAATCCAGTTGGTAGGGTGTGGACAAAACAAGAGCTTGAAAAATTAAGTGATCTATGTGTTAAACACAACGTTATTCTATTATCGGATGAAATACATTCAGATCTTATATATCCAAGTAACAAACATATCCCTATTGTATCTATTTCTCAAGAAATAAAAGAAAAATCACTAACCTTTTATGCTCCAAGTAAAACTTTTAACTTAGCAGGCTTAAAGGCCTCGTATGTAGTTATCCCAAACAATGAATTAAGAAACGAATACAAAAATACTATTGAAAGTATTTCAAGTAGTAGCCTAAATATATTTGGCATGATAGCTGCCAAAGCAGCATATGAAAAAGGTGAAGGTTGGCTTAAAGAGCTACTAATTTATCTAGAAAATAATATAGATTTTGTAATAAGCTTTTTTAATGATAAGCTACCGAAAGTAAAAATTACAAAGCCCGAAGGGACATACTTAATGTGGTTAGATTTTAGAGCGTATGGAGATGAAGAAAAGATAAAAGAAATGCTTGTAAACAAAGCAAAAGTTGGATTAGAAGAAGGAAGCATTTTTGGAGAAGAAGGGAAAGGTTATTTTAGAATGAACATAGGGTGTCCAAAAAGTGTCATAGAAAAAGTTTGTAATAACATTTATAATGCTTTTAAAGACCTGTAAATTATTTTAATTGAAGGATGGTATAATCTAAATGTAAATATATTACACTCTAAGAAGTTAGAAACGCTAAGTGAAAAATATTTCGATGATTAGGATATTTTCATTTTATCACAAGAGTTAAAAAAAGGTAATATTTGAAATGAAAGTGGGAGTGTATACGCAAAAGACAGGAGGTAATGATTTTGAGAGATTACAAGAAAATTTATTATAATTGGCTCAATAATCCTATTATTGATGAAGAATCAAAAAAAGAGTTGAAAAAAATCGAAAACAACGACGAAGAAATAAAAGAGAGATTTTACAAAGACTTAGAGTTTGGAACAGCCGGCTTAAGAGGAAAGTTAGGAATTGGTACCAACATGATGAACATTTATACTGTGGGAAGAGCAACTCAGGCTCTTGCTGATTATATAAAGGATTTTGGACATGAAAGAATGAATATGGGAGTTGTTATAGCTTACGATGTGAGGCATTTTTCAAAAGAATTTGCTAAACAGTGTGCACTAATTTTTGCTGGTAACGGCGTAAAAGCTTATTTGTTTGAAGATATAAGACCAACGCCAGTACTTTCTTTTGCTGTTAGATACTTAAAAACTACAGCGGGTATTGTAGTTACAGCGAGTCATAATCCTAAAAATTACAATGGATACAAAGTTTATTGGGATCAAGGTTCACAAATTTTAGATGATGTAGCCAACGGTATAGTAGAAAAAATAGAAGAAATTGGCTACGATTTTGATAAAATCAAGAAAATTCCTGAAAATGAAGCTATAAAAAAGAAGTTACTTCAATATGTTCCAAAAGAACTAGACGAAGAATATTTAAAAAGAGTTGAGAGTTTAGCTTTAAGAGATAAAGAGATTGATAAAAACATCAACATAGTTTATACTCCATTGAACGGTACCGGAAACTACTTTGTCAGACGTGTATTAAAAGATAGAGGGTTCAACAATGTTTTTGTTGTCAAAGAACAAGAACTTCCTGATCCAGATTTCAAAAGTGTTGCTAATCCAAACCCGGAATATGAAGTTGCTTTTGAAGAGGCAAAAAAATTAGGTGATCAGAAAAACGCAGATTTACTATTAGCAAATGATCCAGATTGTGATAGAACAGCTATTGAAGTATTAAATAACAATGAGTATAAAATGCCTAACGGTAACCAAGTAGGTGCTTTGTTGGTAAACTACATTCTAGAGAGTAAAAAAGAAAATAAAAGTTTAGATACTAACTCGGCAATTATAAAATCTATAGTTACAGGAGATTTATCAAAAAGAATTGCTGATAAATATGGGATAACTGTGTTTGAGACACTCACGGGTTTTAAAAATATCTGTGGAAAGGAAAATGAACTAGAAAAGGAAGGAAAGTATAAATTCTTATTTGGTTTTGAAGAAAGTATAGGTTATGTTATGGGAGATTTCGTTAGAGACAAAGATGGCGTTATTGCATCTATGTTAATTTCAGAAATGGTTGGCTATTACAAAAATAAGGGTAAAAATTTGTTAGAAGTTCTAGAGGATATTTATAAAGAGTTTGGATATGAATTAGAAAATAATTTTTCTTTAGTTCTAGAAGGAATTGCAGGGCAGGAAAGAATTAATAGAATAATGGAAAAATTTAGATATAATTTTCCCAAACAGATATCTGATTTAAAATTAGCTAAGTACGCCGATTATTCAAAAAATCAAATGTATTATTTATACGAAAACAAGACAGAGGTAATTACGGAGATCCCTTCATCAAATGTTTTAAGATTCTGGTTTAATGATGGTTCTTGGTATGCAGTTAGACCTTCGGGAACAGAACCAAAACTTAAGATTTACATCTACTCTTATGACAAAAATAAAGAAGAATCAAAAAGAAAACTAAATTCAATAAGAAAAACGATAGATGACATTATAGATTCTGTGCAATAGTTGAAAAATTAATATTGGCATCTTCAGGGGGAATTCTATGAATGAAACATCGTATAATAATGAAATTAATAATGATCAAATAAATGAATATATAGACGAGTTCTTATCCTACCTGAAATTTGTAAAAAGACGTGCTGATTCAACTATAAAAGAATATCAAAAAGTTTTGAATAATTATAAAAAGTACGTAATAAAATATGGATTAAATAGAACCTGTTTTCTAAAATATTTACAAGAGATATCCAATCTCTCTCAAAGAACTATAAAACTTAGAATAGTAGTTTTAAAATCTTTTTTAAATTATCTGTATGAAAACGGAGAAATAACAGGAAAAAATTATTGGAAAGATGCGAGTACTAAAATTCCAAGCGATGTACCTAAAGGGCTAACCGAAGATCAAATAAAAATATTTTTCTCCGTTATCGATGATATTTTTGATAGGATGTTTTATTCTCTACTATTAAATACAGGATTAAGAATATCAGAAGCTTTATCTTTGAAAAAAGAAAGTATCGTTTTTAATCAAAATTACGCTGAAATTATAGTAAAAGGGAAAGGAAATAAAGAAAGGTATCTTAAAATTTCAAAAGAGTATGCAGAAGAACTATTATCTTTTTCTGAAAATAAGGAGTATATATTTTCCAATAACAATGATGTTCCTTTCTCTTCTCGAACTATGGAGCGTAGATTCAAAAAATATGTTATAAAAGTCAATGAAAAAATTGATCAATTGAAAAATAAAGGGTATAAAAATATAAATTATTTGAATGCCACCCCTCACGCGCTTAGGCACACTTGCGCTAAAAGGCTTCTTAACTCGGGGAAAAATCTAGAAGAGGTACGTTACATATTGGGACATACTACAATTTCTACTACTGGAATATATGTTAGATCTGACAATCATACTTCTCTATTAGATAAAATTTAAACCGGCTCACCCCCGGTTTATTCCTTTTCTTAGCTTTCCCTTCGTATACTTCGTAATACTTTTTCACTGTCCTTCTATCTACTGCGTATATACTTGCTAATTCAGAAAAATTCGGTTTCATTCCCATCACTTTTATTATTTCTATCTGCTCTTTCATCTCTTTCATCTTCAATATCCTTAATTATCTAAACTCCTTAAAATATTTTTATAATTTTTCAATATTTAAATTAATAATTTTATTTTAGAATAAAAATAATTTGATTTTTTTATTCTATACCTTGACTTTTGAAAAATAAGGTGATATAATTTATTTAAATTATTGATTCATAACTTAATATTATTAAAGGAGGGAATAATAATGTTCAAAAAAATATATAAAAAACTTAGAAAAAATGACTCTTATTATACTGCCTATGACAATCTCGATAAAGAGTTATACTACTTTTATTTAGAAAATATTAGAAGGTTATGAGAGATTGGAGAAAAATGAAAGAAAGGGGGATAAAATGCCAGGTTCTAAAGGAAGTTTAAACCTTTTAACAAAGAATAGAAATTTTTTACTTTTATTCTTTGGAAGGCTTGTTTCAAGTGTAGGAACAGCAATTTTTTTTATCTCTATTCTTTGGTCTGCTGCAACTGAGATAGGCGGAGTTGCAGCAGTTAGCGCTATTTTATCTACGGTAGCAGTTGTCAATATAATCTTTTCTCCTTTTGCAGGAGTCTGGGCCGATAGGTGGAAGAAAAGGAATATTCTTGTTATAACAGATATAACATGTGGTGTGATCCTCTTGTTGTTAGGTTCCTTTTTTGGCACTTATTTATTCCAAATATGGGTGTTAATTTTGGCAATTTTTGGATTACAGATCTGCGGAAGCTTGTTTGGCCCTGCTTTACTCTCTTTGATACCCGTTATTGCTGATGACAAAGATCTTTTTCAAGCAAACGCTTTAATCTCAATGACTGATAGACTTTCCCAAATTATAGGAATGGCAATAGGTGGGGTACTTATTTCTTTAGTAGGTATAAAAGGAGCAATTTTTATAGACGCTATTACATTTATTTTATCAGCTGTATCTGAAATGTTCATAAATATAGAAGAAATAAATAAAAAAGAAGTAAAAACTCACAAAAAAATTCGAATGTGGCCAGATATAAAAGATGGATTTAAAGTGATATGGTCTAATATTGAATTGAAATGGTTAATACTTTTAGAAATTATAGCTGATTTCTTCGGTACAACTATTTTTGTTTTTTTGCCAATATTAGCTGATCAAATATTGAAAGTTGATTCCGCAGGGTATGGAATTATGCAGGCAATGTTAGGTGTAGGTTCATTAATTTCTGCTCTTGTCCTTTCATTTGTTAAAGAAATAAAAATGAAATATACAGCCTTGACCATTGCCGGTATACTTTCAGGATTATCTTTAATGTCTCTTGGGATAGCTAATAGATATCTTTATGCGTTATTCTCTCTTCTTATTTTAGGAATTATGAGTGAAATTGTAAATGTTAATGAAAATCTTATAATTCAAAGAAGAACGCCAAAAGATACAAGAGGACGAGTCTTTGCCTTACGTTCTACGATGGACAATTCTTTAAGACCTTTTTCTTTTGCTTTAGCTGGAGTATTAGCAACTATCTTTCCTTTGCAAAATATTTTTATAGTTTTTGGACTTATAAGTAGCATAATAGGGCTAATGTATATATTTATCCCTATTCGATTAAAAAAACAAGAAATAGCGGTAGACTAAATTTTCATTTAAAAACAACATAATATTTACTTTGGTTCTATTGTTAACAAGCCCATATTCATTAACTTTTACCTTTTTAATCAACTATACTGTAACTATCATCAAAAAAGAGAAAACGAAAACAGAGTATAAAACGTGATAAAAAACATCTTAATTAAAGTTTACATAAGGTTTTTTGAGCCGATCTCTGAAAATATATTTTGATCTATATTTGAACCTGATAAAAAAATTACTTGAAAATCATATAGAAAAGGGTAAGATAAAAATAGTGTTTGGTCTTATGAGTTTGTAAGAGAAGAAGGTTAATTACAAAATCAGAAGGTTGGATAAAAGATGAAAAAGTTCATTGTTATTTTATTGACAGTGGTATTGCTATCAGGGGAGTTTTTGTTTGGGCAGGTGATAATGAAGGAATCGCAGGTTTCGAATCATTAAATCCTGGAGAAATTGTAAGTTATATTGATGAAAGTTGGTAAGTATGCATTTTTAATTTTTAAAGAGTATTGGAAAAAGGATTAAAAAGACAAGAAGTGTTTGAACATAGTGAGCAAATTATCATTAGATATTTATGTTAGTGGTTCAAAATTCTAAAGAGTGTTTTTATTTAAAAAATGAATATTTTTCCATGCTAGCTTTTAGTTGATAATAATGATTTTTCATTAGGGAATGTATTTGAAAGTAAAGAAAAATTAGAAAATCTTTTAGCAGTATCACAACAAGAATATAGTAAAACATTTGATAAAACCAAATATAAAAGCTGTTCCAATTGTTTTTTAGAATCAAACTACTGATCAAACGAATCATTGGAGGTTATTATATGAACAAATTTGCGAAAAGGCTTATAAAATATGGTGTAAAAAATTATAAAAGATATATGATTATCATATTTCTTTTAGGTATGATAGCTATTGCATTTGGTTCGCTGAACCCTTTTTTTCTTCAATACTTAATTGATGAAATAATATCGCTTCAAAAAATTAATATCTTACCCTATTTTTTGTTTTTTTTGATTGGGGTAGTAGCTTTAGATAGGTTATTCAGTTATTTTTTTAATACTTACCATCGAAAAGTTAACTTCC
>NZ_AUPM01000061.1 GCF_003265365.1 Petrotoga sp. 9PW.55.5.1
AGCTTAAAGATAAAAAACGTAGCCACGTTAAGTAATATCTCATGGCTACGCTTAATTTTAAGCTTTTCCAGCTGATCCTAATAGTTCTAATCTATCTGAAACTACTTTTGTTACATATTTTTTAGCGGTTTTCATGTATTTTCTTGGATCGAATTCTTTAGAATCATTATGTAAAAATTCTCTTAAACCAGCAATAAAGGCCATTCTTAAGTCTGTGTCAGTATTTACTTTGTTTATCCCTAATTTGACCGTTTCTTTAAGTATTTCAGAAGGAACCCCTTTTGAACCTCCGAAATCCGCACCATATCTTTCTGCTATTTCAACCATTTCTTGTACAACACTTGAAGCTCCGTGTAGTACTAAAGGAATACCTGTTAATTCTTTCACCTTTTTCAACCTATCATAATCTAATTTTGCTTCTCCCTTGAATTTAAAAGCTCCGTGGGAAGTTCCTATTGCAGGAGCGAGAAAATCAACCCCTGTTTCTTCAACAAACTGTTTGGCTTCATCTGGATTAACAAGTACAGTTTCAGCAGAAACTACGTTGTCTTCTATTCCGGCAAGTTTTCCTAGTTCTGCTTCTACTGAAACCCCAACAGCATGTGCTATTTTAACTATCTCTTTTGTACTTTGCATGTTTTCCTCAAAAGGTTTATCAGAGGCATCTATCATAACTGAAGAATACCCCGCTTTTATTGCTGCGAGAATATAATTAAAATCTTTTCCGTGATCAAGGTGTAGAGCTATAGGTATATCCATTGAGTCAGCAAACTCTCTAACCATATTAACAAAAACTCTTGCCCCTCTTAAAGGATCTCCCATTCCAGCGTATTTCATAGCACCTTCACTTGTTTCTATTATCAGTGGGGATCTTTTTTCTAATCCTCCTTCAATAATAGCCTGGAGAAATTCAAGGTTGTTAATGTTGAAAGCAGCTACGGCATAATACTCTTTATGAGCTTTTTCTAATATATCCATGGTATTTACATAAGGCATTTTTAAAACTCCTCCTTTATAGATTTATTTCTTGCTCTCTATCTACTTTTTTGATATTGCATTTTCGATTAATTCAACGATTTTCTTTGCCTCGCCACTCACTTTTTTTTCTTTCAAAATTTGCTCAGGCGTAAGTGGTTCTTGATAATAAGCTTCGTTTGAAATCATATCAGCCTTGATATAAGCTCCTTCTATCG
The DNA here is from genome assembly GCF_003265365.1 of Petrotoga sp. 9PW.55.5.1. NCBI lineage: Bacteria > Thermotogati > Thermotogota > Thermotogae > Petrotogales > Petrotogaceae > Petrotoga > Petrotoga sp. 9PW.55.5.1. Next base: position 1,194 of record NZ_AUPM01000061.1, read on the forward strand.
CCATTCCGGCATAAAATCCTCTTGCTATTGAATAAGAGTATATTGAAGCTTGAAATTTATAATCGATATCAGCTGATAACTGCCTCCCTAAAGGCCCTGCTGAAATGCCTACTGAGCCACCTAAGGTAAAATTATCGCCCATAAAACCATCCATTCCCTTTTCATTCATAACAACTAAAATCAAAGCAGCAGATTGAATACCCACTTGAGCTCCCCAACTCAAGCCGTAGATATTAACAAAAGATGGGCCATACCATTCCCCAGTTGCTGAATCTTTTCTTAAAACTATTCCTTCTCCAAATTGCCCACCTAATATGTAACCTAATTTGTAAAATGTGGGGAATATTACGATACCCTCTGACATCTCCAAAAGTTGAACAAAAGCACCACTATCACTTTTTGAAAGTAGCTCTTCCACATCTTGCCTTGCCTTCTTTAGAGTATCTTCTACTGAGGCAAAGATACTAAAAGAAATCATTAAGAAAACCATAAAAAACAATATTCTTTTTTTCATTTTCTCTACCCTTCCTTTTTACCCTTTACTTTCTTAAAAGATAAGTTGCTATTCTTTCACTTGCCTTTCCATCACCAAAAGGATTATTTTCTATTTTTATATCTTCTAAGTCAGTATCTTCCATTTCTTTCATACTTTCATATACTTTTTTTTGTTTCTGTCCCTACTAACTTTCCTATTCCTGCTTCTATAATCTCCGGCCTTTCTGTTTCTTTTCTCAATACCAGAACAAATTTATTAAAAGCGGTGGCCTCTTCTTGAATACCACCCGAATCAGTCATGATATAGTAGGAACCTTCCATTAAACTCAATAGTTCCAAATAATTCAAAGGCTCAAGAAGAACGGCGTTATTAACGCCTTTCAATTCGGCATGAACCACATCGTTAACATACGGGTTTAAATGCACAGGAAACACGAGATAAGTATCTTTGTTTTCAATAAGATATCTTTTAACAGCAGATAATACATTTTCCATTGGTTTTCCCCAATTTTCTCTTCTGTGCATGGTCATTAATATGTATTTTTTATCGTTCAACGAGTATATTTTTCTAATTTCTTTCATCTTTTTTTGGTGTTTCTCTTTTACCCAAAATAAAGAATCTATTATAGTGTTTCCAGTAAGTAAAATCTTATCTTCTGAAACACCTTCTTTTAAAAGATTATTTTTGGCATTAATTGTTGGTGCAAAATGTATTGAACTCAACACTGTGATTAACCTTCTATTTACTTCTTCTGGAAAAGGGTTGTATATATCGTTTGTTCTTAAACCTGCTTCAACATGGGCTATCGGAATCTTATAATAAAATCCAATTAAAGCTCCTATAAAAGCGGTGGTTGTGTCTCCTTGAACAATTATATAATCAAGTTTCTCATCTCTTATTATCTTATCAATTTTTGAAATAAGCTTTTCAGTTAAATCACTTAAATTCTGACATACCCTCATAACTTGTAAATCATAGTCCGCTTTTATTTCAAACAGTTCTAATACTTGATTCAACATCTCCTTATGTTGACCTGAAGAGACAGTCAAAAGATCACAGCCTTCGTTTTTCAGGGCATAATATACGGGAGCTAATTTTATGGCTTCAGGCCTCGTTCCAAAAATTAAAGCTATCTTCATTAAAAAACCTCTTCATTCTAATAAGATTTTCAACCGTTTCAATTCTTTTTTTATACAGTTAAACTGTTCTTCGTTCTCAACCTCTATTCTATGAATATGAATGCCATTGTTAATTATAGAAAGTGGTTTAGTTGTCTTTAATTTAGCAATAAAGTTATCAACTTCTTCTTCGGTATAAACATCGATCTTTCCTACTATCTCCCCATAAACAGGATGTTCAACTGAAACATCCAAAACCCTACCTCCACATTTTACAATGGTTTTAAGCTCTTGTTCTACCTTATCGCTTGAATGTTTAACAGCTATAGTTTTAATTAAATGGTTCTCGGGATTAATAGAATACCCTCTTGGTGAGGATTTTATTTCATAACCTTGGGCTTTTAATATTGCAATATCTTTAACTATAACTTGCCTGGTAACTTTAAACCTTTCAGCAAGTTGGTTGCCTGAAACAGGTTCTTTACTCAACGAAAGAATCTCTATCAACTTTTTCAATCTCTCTTGCTTTCGCACAAGATTAGCTCCTTGATATTATTCTCTTAAATTATTATACCATGAAAATTCCCTTTTTCGAAGGTGAATTTAACGAGGAATTTTTATTCACTAAAGTTTTGCAAAATAACTCCGATAATATTATGAAAATCTCTGGCGCCAGAGATAAAAAACCGCCCAAGGAAGGGCAAACAACAAAACACACACGGAGGTGTATGAATTATGAGGATTAATCACAACATAAGTGCATTAAACGCATGGAGGTCTTTAGACCAAGTTAACTCATCTATGGGTAAAACACTTGAAAAACTGTCTTCAGGATTAAGAATCAACAGAGCAGGAGACGACGCAGCAGGGCTTGCCATCTCTGAAAAAATGAGAGGACAAATCAAAGGTTTAGACATGGCTGTTAAAAACGCTCAAGACGCAATATCCTTAATACAAACTGCAGAAGGAGCCTTAACAGAAACACACTCTATACTTCAAAGAATGAGAGAACTTTCCGTACAAGCAGCATCAGACACCAACACAAACGTTGACAGGGATCAAATTCAATTGGAGCTTGATCAACTAAGAGAAGAAATCGACAGAATATCAAGAACCACAGAATACAATACCATGAAACTACTTGACGGTAAGATAGAATCATTCAGAGGAGAAGTAGACGCTAAAGTCGTAACACCAGGAAATATAAATGTTGAATTAGTAACCCCTGTTAGTTCTGCAGCGGTAGAAGGAACGTATGTAATCGAAGTTGGACAATTAACCGGAGCTGTAACATCAGCTTTAGATGTTAGAATAACTCTGATTACTGCAGGAGGAAGTGCAAACTCTTTAGTAGCATTGGGTGCTGAGGGTGCGACAATCGGAGGCATTGAGTTTACATGGAATAGCACTGCTTTTGATATTGATAGCTTTGGAGGAGCTTTACCAAAAAATGAAGTGGTAGATAGTGCTGTTGTAAGAGTAGAGGGGTTAAACACTGCAGCAGATCAGCTTGTATTACAAATAGGGGCAAATGAGGGACATAATATTGTTCTTGGTATAGACGATATGAGCGCAAAAGCTTTAGGATTAATTCCTGAGTCTTTAAAGGCAACGGATCAAAACAGTGCGGAAAGGTCTATAATGGTAGTTGATGCAGCGATACACAAAGTAAGTACAGCCAGAGCTTCACTCGGTGCTGTTCAAAATAGATTAGAACACACAATATCCAACCTTGGAGTAGCTTCTGAAAACTTAACCGCTGCTGAAAGCAGAATCAGAGATGTAGACATGGCAAAAGAAATGATGCAGTTCACAAAACAACAAATACTAATGCAATCAGCGAATGCGATGTTAGCACAAGCCAACACAATACCTCAAAACGTATTGCAATTGTTGAGATAATTATGGTAATACTTAAGAGGGTCCTATGGGCCCTCTTTTCTTTTTTCATTTTAGGATTTTACTCTACTTTTTTAGTATAATTAATAAAGAAAAAGAGATTACTACAAGTACCAAAAAAGTTGTAATTGTTAATTACCGTTTTTGAATTTATAGTGGGTCCAGGGCGAAGCCTCCCCCCTATCTTTCGTTGCACGTAGCGAAAAAGTTAAAGAAATTAAGAATTAGTGAAAATTAGAAGTAAGAAGGTATTTTTGAAAAAATATAAAACTAAAATATTGGCAAAAGCCATCTTTTAGAATTTCGAAAGTGAGTATACTAAGTTTTTTAGAGGAGGAAAATATAAAATGGTTACAAACAACGAAGGCTTACTCTCTGTTGCTATGATTGTTAAAGACGAAGAACACAATATAAGACGTGCTTTAGAATCTATTAAGGATGTTGCAGATGAGATAATAGTTGTTGATACAGGTTCTACAGATAGAACCCCTGAAATAGTGAAACAATACACAGACAAACTTTACTTTCATGAATGGAAAAACGATTTTTCTGAAGCAAGAAATTATTCTTTGCAATTTCCAACGTGTGAATGGGTGATGATATATGATGCTGACGAAGAAACTTCAGAAGAATTTAGAAAAGGTATTCGAGAGTTTCTTAAAGCTCAAAAAAAAGAAATTAACACAGTATATCTTCCTGCCCTAAGTTATTTAGATATAGATTTAACAAAAACAGAAATCGCTTCTACTCCTAGAATTTTTAGAAAAGCAACTATCTCTTACAAAAACATAGTTCATAACCAAGCAGTTTATAAACCAAAGATAGTTCATGCTAACTTCCCTATTTTGCACTATGGTTATATCTGGACACGCGCCTTAAAAAAGAAAAAGTATGAAAGAACTGATAATTTGATACGAGAACATTTACAAACAGCTAAAGAACCACTAGAGCGAATATATTATTTGGTTCAACTGTATAAAACAGAATCTATTGGTGGATATACGTATAAGAAAAATCAAACGGCGTGGGAAACTCTTGAAGAAATAAGAAAGGTTGGTAAAATACCAGCAATAGGCCTTGAATTTTTGTATTTGTTTGGCTTGGATTGTGCATTTGGTGGGTTAAAAGATCTTTCAAAAGAACTTTTAGAAAAATGTATAAAAGCAGCACCAACTTATCCTGATCCTTATTTTGGTATGATGGTTGTTTTTGAACGTGAAAAAGAATGGGGAGAAATACTAAAATGGGGTAAGAAATTTTTTGATGCACTTGATTATGCTATGAAAAATGTCGAAAAGTTTGATTGGACGATTATGTCTTTTAAACAGATACCACTTGCTAATGTATTAATGGCACGAGCCGCTTTAAATGAAAAAGATTTAGAGGGATTCAATAAATATATAACAGACGCATTTTCAGAAGAAAATCTTTCTTTTGATAAGAAGAATATCTATGTATTATTGCACGATTTAAATGAAAATATAAAAACAAAAGAGGAATTAGAAAAGATATTCCCCGGTATCGAAGTTATGGTGGAAGGTTTAAAAAATCAAGGTACAACTATTTACTATGACTCTTTAATCGAAAAAATAGCTGATTTAGAAGTAGAATTAAACCTCTCTTTTTTAGATAAAGTAACCTACAGAAACCCAATTTCTAAATATATAATAAACAAATTAAAAACAGACGAAGATCAACTCTTAGATTTTTTAACAAATAATGATTATCCTTCTTTTGTTGAAAAAACAGAGATATCAGGCCTGCTACTTTTTTATTCAATTTTGAAAAGCACAAAAGACACAGTTAGTATTTTAAAAACCCTTTCTTCTTTGAGAAAGATAGAAAATGAAAAGGTTCAAGGTGTTTTATACGGCTTATTGGGAGATTGTTATCTAAAAATAAAAAGATTCAAAGAAGCCATCGAGCAGTATAGAAAAGCTATGGAAGTACTCCCAGAACTTTCTTCGTTTTTAAAACCAATATTAGAAGATTTAAGCACCAAATTAGATCCTTTAATGGACGGAGTTTATGAAGAAATGTATAACCATTATTCTTCCGGAAAAGAGTTCATATTTAACATCATGGAATATATTGGGCAAGCGAATGCCCAAAAGTTGTATTTGCTATCAAACACTCCTTTTGCCTTGTATGTTTCAGCTGTAATACATATTGAAAGTGATGCAGAAAAAGCAAAAAAACTTTTAAACAAAATAGAAAACACAAAAGAATTTCCTTTTTATTACTACAGGCTTGCAAGAATATATGAAAAGGAAGATATGAAAAAGGCCTTTGAATTACACAAAAAAGCGGTAGAAGAAAACAACAAACTAGCAGATTTCGCACTTGGAAGATACGGTTACACGGGCATGTATCCGAATACCAAAATAAATTTTATGAAAAACGATGATGAAATTGTCTGGGTAGGAAATATCTCTGAAAAGTTTTCAACTCTTGGTATAATACATCCTATAAGAAGCTGGAAAAAGAGCCAAGATTTTATCTATGCCATTCCGTATCCTTCTGATGAAGCATTAAAAATCTACGAAGAAAGAGAAAAAGAAACGTATAAAACAAAACCTTTCGAAATAAGTAAAGAATTAATATTAAAAGGATTAATAGATTCAGGATTCAATGAATTACAAATAATTGGGGTTGATAAAGAAAAGTATAAAAGTGTATTTTATGATTTGGAAATAACTATAAAAGATCAATCAGAAAATCTTTTGATAATTGGAGAATTCGAAAAAAACTATGACATGTCAAAAATACTAAAAAAAGCAAAAAAAGTACTTGCCTTTGTTCATGTTCCTGACCTAAATGACAGTGAAAACAACGTATGGTCCGCCCCAAATTTCAGAATCCTAAGAACAACAAAACAAATAGTAAAACTCTTCGAAAACCAAGGGTTCGAGGTCAACAAAATTGAACCATTAAAAAAAGATTTAAGAGGGGTATTGGCTAAAAAAGGTTAGGGACGTGCAATTTTTACGTCCCTATAATTGTCTATTTTACTTAAATTATCTAACAAAAAAGTTAACTTATAGAAATTGAATATTAAGTTATTTTTTAATTCCATGAACTAAGAAAATAATATTAGTCTTTGATAATTTATACTCATAGACTTTTAGAATATTTAATATGACACTATATCTTTGAATAACTTTGTCTGCGTTTTCAAACCATCTGACATGTGCTATACTGTAAAAATTTGGAACAGACAGCAAAACGTGTGTTCCTGCTTTTATCTTTTTCAAGATTTCAATATCTTCAGCTACGTGTTCTAGAAATTCAAATAAAACAACAACATTATAGTTCCTATTAAAGAAGTCAGTTGTATAAGCATTGTCTACATAAAAGTTATTTTTATGCCTAATATTCGTATCCTTTGCTTTTCTAATAGCCTCTTCGCTAAAATCTATACCTATATATTCAGTAAATCCCTCATCAAAAAGATAGTTGGCGAACTGTCCAACACCACATCCGATTTCTAAAATTTCTGGATTGTCTATTTTTTTAATAATTTCAACTGCTTTTTCCCAAACTGGGAAATAAGGAGACTCTTTATATTTCACTTCATATTTTTTATTGGGTGAATTATACATTTGGTCGTAATAACTATTATCTTTTTCTTCGAGTAAATCTAAAGAGTGCTTAAAGTTATTTTTGCAATCGTTGAAAAAATGCAAAAGATCTAAATCATATGCATTCATTATTAATTGTTCACGAGAATATATTAAGTCTCTATCAATTTTCATGTTTTTTAATTTTAATATCTGATCATATAGGGGTTTATTAAAATCTATTATTTTCCCCACTTTATATCTCTCATTAAAGTCTCTGAATGATATAAAATCAGAAAAAGCTATTGACAAGTTTGCTGCTATATAGTCATTTACTTTATTAGGTGAAGCTGTATTTACATGATAAAAATACCTTTCTTCAACATTCATTATTGCTAATCCCACATCATACTGAGTCATCTCATAAATCAATTCTTTAGGGGATAGGGCACCTTCGTAGTGTATGAATTTGGATTTACTTAATAATTTAGTTATATACTCTTTCTGAACATTTCCGTACAAATGGCAATGTATACTTTCATTAGCCAATTTTAATAACATTTCTTCTAAGTACCTATGACTATTAGGATTTCCGGATAAACCTCCTTCATAAACGCAATGTATTTCTCCATCTTTCTTACTTAACTTTTCCTTAAATTCATGAGGCACTAGATCTTTTTCTATGTAATTTTCTAATACAAATCTTTGTTTGTTAGGTATTTCAAATTTTTTAACAGCTAACTCTTCAACAAACCTGCTGGTATATATATTTCCTGCTGATTTAACGTTAGCAACATATTCCAATGCCTTCTGCTCATTTGTAAGGCCTCCCCTTAGGCTTAGCATATCATGTGTATCATGTATTATAGGTTTATTTGTAAGAGTTAATAAAACGGTGTAATAATCTGGTTCGTTAGAGCAATAAACGATATCACAATCACTTTTATTAATATAGTCAATCAAGATAGTAATATTATTAATTTGAAATATATTTTTGTATGGAAGATTGTTTAACTTGTACACTTGAGAAGGGTGCATTGCTATATATATTAGATCTACTTCAACTCCAATCTTTGATAACATCCTTGCTATTTTATGAGTTCTTATGCAGGGAATTTCTTGGACAAAAATAATTTTATTAATACTCTCAAGAACATTTTTTAACTTCTCTACTTCTTTTCTATTCATATTTTTTCCTAATTCAGTCATTGATTTTAAAATATCTTTTTCACTTTCTTTGTCTTTGCACATTTGCAAAGCTCTAAAATAATGGACAAAAGATTTGGTATATTTTTTAGAAATAAAGTAAATGAGTCCAAGATTATAATGTAAGTAAAAATTCCGAGAATCAAACATTGTACCTTGAAGTAAAACTTCTTCGGCTTTGTTTAATTCTTTTTCCAAAAAATAAATAACTCCAAGCATAGAATATATTTCAGCGTCATTAGGAACTACTTTTAAGTAATCATAAATTGCTAATTTTGCTTTTTCTAAATTGCCTTTTTCGATTAATATTTTTATCTCTTCTTTAGTTTCTTTTGTATCACTAGGTTGCTTGTACATTTCTTTAAAACCTCCGTAATTTAAGAATAATAATTCTTGTGGGTACAGAAACATTAATATGTAAATTTATAAATGATTTTTTATGTGTAAAAGTCATTACTCGGATGTACAAAAAATAGAATTAAGAATTAGAAACATTTGAAAAGAAATCAAGTTTTTCTTTTAGTCTGTAAGATTCGCCTTTTATTGAAATCACATGCGAATATGAACCTTCACTTTGAGAGAGTGGTCTAAATAAGATTCAACAATATTTACATCTGGCACAAGAGATTAATGCGCTTTCTCTTTTTGAAGCGAACTGTCCTTCTATCTACTGCGTATATCCTTGCTAATTCAGAAAAATTCGGTTTCATTCCCATCACCTTTATTATTTCTATCTGCTTTTTCATCTCGATATCCTTCTCCTCCTTTTCCTAATTCAAATACCAAGAGAAGGATACTATTTTTATGCACATTTTTGTACATTTTTATTTGCAACTTTTCCTACATTTTTATTTTACCATTTACAGGATCGCTATAAATTCAAAACATTTAATATTAATCTTGTCTTTTAATAATTCTGTTAAACCAGTTATTTCTCCTATTTTTTATCGTCTAAAATTTTGGGAAGCTTTAAGTAAAAATCAAAATTAGCAATAGAAGTGTGTATAGAAAGCAAATAGTAGCGCAACTAGATATATTATCGCTTGTTGGGGGATTAGTTCTGTAAGTCTTGAAGCTGTTCTTAATTCTATGTGTAGCTTATTTAGTTCTTTTGGGTTCATGTTTTGTTGAGATTATCAGGCTTTTTTGGTTTCTGTTTGCTTCATCTGTTATTACTCTTATTTTATCTTCTTCAAAGAAGTTGTTTAGCAGTTCATATATGTTCATAGTATCACCTCATAGTTTTTTGTGTAAGATATTTTCTTTCCCTATAATTAATATCCGCAAAATATTTATCTATTTTGTAAAATTTCAGGAATTTTTGTTGGATATAAAACTAAGCAAAAAANTTTTTTGAAATAAAATATATATATATATATTATTTTATTATGTATTATATAATGTCCTATTTTTTCATACACTTTGTCTGAAAATTTCATACAGTTTGTCTGATTTTTTCATACAGTTTGTCTGAATTTTTAAGACAGTTGTCTGAATTTTTAAGACAGTTGTCTGAATTTTTCATACACTTTTTTTCTTGATTTATAAAAATTCTTTGGTATTATGAAAAGAACTTTGAGGTGGTTGGTTTAATTCCCCTTCAAGGAAGAAAAATTGGTATTAATCAGCCTTATGAGAAGCATGTGGGTTTAAATTCCCCTTTTTGAAGGGGTGGCTGTGACGGTTATTGTCACAGACGGGGTAGTTGCTTTTGAATTGGATTTTCAATTTGCCAAAAGCAAATTAAAGAATGACTACCCTGTCTGCAGCACAAAACGCTGCATCCACCCCTTCGAGGAAGGGGAATTTTACTTTTCAACCAAAACCTTCACTATTATGGTATAATTTAAATAGATGACTTCAATCCTACAAACAAAGGAGAAAAACAATGCCGAACAAAGACTCAATATTCAAGGAACTCTTCGAAGACAAAGAAATATTTTATGACTTTCTAAAAGCCTTTCTACCAAAAGAAATAACAGATGAAATAAAAGTAGAAGATTTAAAAAGAGAACAAACAGAACTAATAACGAAAGATTACTCAACCAAAAGGACTGACNTATTATACAAAATAGAAAGNNAAAACAATCAAGAGATATACATCTACCTATTGTTAGAACACCAAAGCCGAGTAGACCAACTAATGGCATTTAGAATGCTCTCATACAAGGTAAGGATATGGGAG
>NZ_AUPM01000062.1 GCF_003265365.1 Petrotoga sp. 9PW.55.5.1
TNTGCTGCAGACGGGGTAGTCACTCTTTAATTTGCTTTTAGCAAATTGTATGTACCACACCCCGTCACGACTTTCAGTCTGACACCCCTCTCAAGAGGGGAATTTCTATTACATTTACCCTTCAAAAAGTGGAATGAAAATGGACTTAAGGCTATCAAACTCAAACTCTAATCCAGTATTTAATTTATTATTTGAAAAAAGGCAACCTTAAATTTTCTATATCTAAGTTATCTTTTTCGAATGCACCTGAAAGATCATCAATCTCATTTGCTTCCCAATCAAAGACAGTAAGAAAACAATTTCCTTCTCTATCCTCACTAAATACAGCCGGATTTCCCCAAACATCTTCTTCATCTTCATCTTCCATTTCTAGAGTTATTTCAGTAACTACAGAATAAGCTTTAAGATCTGACGTTTTTTGTAAATCAAGTAAGAAACTCATGATGTCATCCAATTCATCTTCACTGTTTACATTCAAGGGAAATGAAATGGGAACCACCTCTTTTGATAAATCAAAATTTTCAAGATACTCACCAATAGTTTGATTAAGTTCTTCATCCCATTCTTTTAACTTTTCCAAAAAAATGTTTTTTGAGGTATCATTGAAATTAATCCAAAAAATAATTTCTTGATGGACATGTTCATCGTGAATTAAGTTTGAGCTTTTAACATAATCAATAGCTGCAGAATGAAATTTCGCATATTTAGAAATATGAATCTCCTCCTCTGATTTTTAAAATTATAAATATTATACCATAATTTAATAAAATCAGATTACTCCTAGTGAAAATCTACGTTGGCGATATTTATATAGATCATTGTTAATGGGGAGAAAACTTGATTTATTAATAAAAACTTTAATTTCATCGATAATTTCTAAATGGGAATGTTCAAATTGAGTCTTTCTAATTTTTTTATTAAACAGTTCAAAAGTGATATAATTATTATAAATTAATATATTGACAACGATGAAGTTATTCCATTTTTTTATGAATCAGGGAAAATGGAGGCCTTGTGATTATGAATAACATCAAATATATTTTGATTATATTAATTTTTGTTATAACACTCAATATCTCTTTGTTTGCTTCTTCAAATAAGGTTTTGGTTTTAAATTCGTATTCTTCTGGATTTTCTTGGTCTGATAGAGAAATGGAAGGATTATTTTCAGTTTTAGCTCAAGAAGATGATATTGAAATTTATGTTGAATATTTAGATAGTAAACGTTTTAATGATGAACGACATTTTTTACTTTTTAAGGATTATATAAAAAGAAAGTATGAAGATTATGAATTTGATGCTGTAGTAACTTTAGATAATGACGCTTTTGATTTTGTTTTAGAAAATCATGAAGAACTTTTTTTTAATACCCCTGTAGTTTATTGTGGGATAAATTATTATCAAGAATACGAATTTGAAAAATACGATTTTATTAGGGGAATAGTTGAAAGAAATGATATAAAAGATACAATAGAAATAGCTTTGAAATTACATCCCAACACCAAAAATGTTTATGTTGTTTTGGATAATTACACAAAAGCAGGACAGTTAGTAAAAAAAGAAATGGAAGAAACGATTATACCTATGTTTTCAGATATTAATTTTATTTTTATTACTGATTCTGTTGAGGAAATAGAAAATAATTTGCACAATCCTTTACCAAATTCAATAGCTCTTTTTTTACCTTTTAATAGAGATATTAATGGTTACTTCTACGAATATAAAGATATTGGGAAAATAATTGAGGAAATTGATATACTTCCAATTTATACTTCTGTGGAAGATTATTTAGATTATAAGGTAATAGGTGGTAAAATCTTAAAGGCTTTTGAGCAAGGAGAAAAAGCGGGAGAAATTGTTTTAGAACTATTGAATGGAATTTATATGCAAAATGTACCACAAATTTACTTTCCAGAAAACGATTATATATTTAATTATTTAGAACTTCAAAGATGGGGAATACCTATAAATCATCTACCAGAAGATTCTATTATAATAAACAAGCCAACTTCTTTTTACGAAGAAAATCCAATATTATTTTGGATAATAATTGTAACACTTCCTATTTCCATTGTATTTTTGTATATTTTAAAAGAGAAAAATTCGAGGCTAAAAAAATATATAAGTGAACTAGGAAAGACAAAAAAGATATTAGAGAATAAGAACGAGGAACTTCGAGCTGCTAATCAACAACTGACTTCATTTAATGAAGAAATAGTAGCTCAAAATGAGGAAATTGAGGATAATTATAAGAAAATAGAAAATTTGAACAATAAAATATTCAAATTATTAGAATTGTTTAACAAATTGGGTAATGAAGGGATCACAAAGGAAGAGTTTTTTTATGAATTTTTAAAGGCGATGATCACACAGATACCAGAAGCAGATTATGGAAGTGTTTCTATTATAGAAGGAGAAGAATGGAATTTTATAACTGCAATTGGTCATGATATAGAGGGTTTAAAGTCACTTCCTTTAAAAAGAAAATACTCCGTTTGGAGCGAAGAAGCAATGATTGTTGAAAATATCCAAAATGAAAATATTAAAAGGATGCCCGAAAAATTAGAAAAAGAAATGAGTAAATATACTAAACCTATAAAACAAACTATTTTGAAAACAATTAAAGTTGATGAAGATATATACTTAGGTATGGCTCTTGATATAAAAAAAGAAAGTGAGAAAGAATTTTCAGAAGAGTCTATTAATTCCTTTAATTCATTACTAAATATAGGGAAGCTTTTTATAATAAACCAAATTAAGACTCAAGAGGTAGAAGTTACTTACAATAATTTCGCACAAAAATTTGCTGTATTAGCGGAATCTCACGATGAGAACAGCAAAAAACATTTAACAAGAGTTAGCGAACTGTCTGCCTTTGTAGCGGAAAAGTTTGGGTTAGATGATAAAGATGTTGAAAGAATAAAAAGATTTTCCCCTCTTCATGATGTTGGAAAGTTATTAGTTTCTCCTATAATATTAAATAAAAGAGGAAAATTAACGAAAGAAGAATGGGAAGAAATAAAGAAACATCCTATTTATTCTGGAGAATTATTAGAGGGGAAGTATTTTGAAACAGCAAGGAAGATTGCTATGTATCATCATGAACATTATGACGGAAGTGGATATCCATTTGGGTTAAAAGGAAATGAAATACCAATAGAAGCACAAATAATAGGTATCGTTGATGTGTACGATGCATTACGATCAAAGCGAAGTTACAAAGAAGCGTTTTCCCATGAAAAAGCTATTGAAATAATATTAAATGGGGATGAGCGTACAAAACCCGAACATTTTAATCCGGGATTATTATCAATAATTGAAAAGTATAACCAAGAAATAAAGGAAATTTATGATAAATTCAATGATTGATTAAATTTGATTTTAATATTTGCTATAGTAAAAAAGGGGCCTTTAGGGCGTTTTTTATTGGAACTATGACGATATTTTTGATAGAACTTGTTGTAAGTAGTACCCTGTATAAGTTCCACTTTCAGCAATTTCTTCTGGAGTTCCCGCTGCTACGATATATCCTCCTTTTTCTCCTCCTTCAGGTCCTAAATCTATAATATAATCTGCATTTTTGATTATATCGAGTTCATGCTCGATTACTATTACTGTGTTCCCTTTTTCAACTAAAATATTAAGAACTTTTATCAGCTTTCTTATGTCTTCAAAATGAAGTCCTGTGGTAGGTTCGTCTAGGATATAAACGGTATTTCCAGTTGATTTTTTTCTTAACTCAGAGGTTAATTTTATTCTTTGGGCTTCTCCACCAGATAAAGTTGTCGCTGGCTGGCCGAGTCTAATATATCCTAATCCTACATCTTGAAGTAATTCTAAGACATTTTTTATTAGAGGCAAGTTTTTAAAAAATTCCAAACCTTCATCTACTGTCATATCCAAAATATCAGAAATGTTTTTTCCTTTGTAAGTTACTTTCAGAGTTTCTTTGTTGTATCTTTTTCCTTTACATACATCGCAAGTTACGTATACATCTGGTAAAAATTGCATCTCTATTTTTAATACTCCATGGCCTTTACATGCTTCGCACCTACCACCTTTTACGTTGAAAGAAAACCTACCTTTATCATATCCTCTAATTTTAGCTTCTTGAGTTGAAGCAAAAACATCACGAATATAATCAAATACTCCAGTGTATGTAGCAGGGTTACTTCTAGGGGTTCTTCCTATTGGACTTTGATCTATCGATATAACGCTATCAATGTATTTTAGCCCTTCTATCTCGTCAAACTCTCCGGGTCTTACCCTAGAGTTGTATAATTCTTTTTGGAGAGCAGGATATAGGGTGTCCATAATCAACGATGATTTACCAGACCCTGAAACACCTGTTATAACAACAAATTTTCCCAAGGGAATTTCAGCATCAATATTTTTTAGGTTATTATGCCTTGCACCAATTATTTTTAATTTTTTATTTTTTTCGATTCTTTTCTTATCTAATATCTCAATGTTTCTTTCTCCCCTTAAATACTTTCCAGTTAGAGATTCACTACTATTTTCTAAAAGTTTTTTCGTTTCACCTTGAAAGATAACTTTTCCTCCATTAACACCTGCACCAATTCCTAGGTCTATTATATAATCTGAGGCTCTTATCACGTTTTCATCATGCTCAACAACTATAACTGTATTGTCGAGGTCCCTAAGTTTTTTTAAGGTATTTATGAGTCTGTCATTATCTCTTTGATGTAAACCTATCGTTGGTTCATCTAAGACGTATGTAACACCTGTTAGCCCAGAACCTATTTGAGTAGCTAATCTTACTCTTTGAGATTCTCCTCCTGAAAGTGTAGTGGCATTTCTACCAAGGGTTAGATAATCTAGACCAACGTCATCTAAGAAAGTTAGCCTTCTTTTTATTTCTCTTAAAAGTTCATGAGCAATTTCCATTTCAAAGTCATTTAGTTTTAAAGTATCGAAGAAAATCTTTACTTGACTTATAGGCATCTCAGTTAAATCAAAAATATTATAACCATCTATCCTAACACTTAAAGCTTCTTCTCTAAGTCTTTTACCATTGCAAGTTTGGCAGGTTTGTTGTATCATAAAATTTCTTTCTATCCATTCTTTTATATCCCGAGAGTCTGTTTGCCTGTATCTTCTTTCATACCAATTAACCATACCTTCAAATTCTCTAGTAAAATCATATGTATCTCCGTTTCTTTTTGAAAAAGAAAAATCTATCTCCTCGTCTGTTCCATATAGCAGAGTTCTCAAAACTTTAGGATCCATATCCTTTATAGGTTTGGAAGGATCTTCTCCCAAACTTCTAACAACATCTTTCATCATTCCTACCATAAAGGTATCTTTCCCCATATTCAATGCTGCACCGTCTTCTAAAGATTTATTAATATCAAAAATATAATCAGGTTCAACCTCCAATTTGAATCCTAATCCATGACAGTCAGAACAGGCTCCGTAAGGGCTATTGAAAGAAAATAATTTAGGATTTATTTCCGGGAAACTGTATCCACATTTTGGACATGCAAGGTTTTCCGAATAAGTTTGAACAGAAATAACATTTTCATCCTCATCCATTTCTCGTATCTCTACAAAACCGTCTCCTTCTTTCAGAGATAGTTCGACTGCTTCATATATTCTTTCAAAATTATCTTTTCTTAATTTCACCCTGTCAATTAGGAGATTTACATTATGTCTATAGGTTTTTGCAAGAGATTCCACTTCATCTAGATCTAAAATTTCTCCATCTATTTCTACTCTTTTGAACCCAGATAATTTCATGTTGTGAAGTTCTTTTTTGAATTCTCCTTTTTTCTCTTTTGCTATTGGTGAAAATATATATAATCGTGCATTTTCTTCGAAGTTTTTGTATATATTATCAACAATTTCATCAACCGTTGAGCTTTCAAGGGGGGTTCCACATTTGGGGCAAAAAGCTTTTCCAACCCTTGCAAATAATACTCTGATATAATCATATATTTCAGTAATAGTTCCAACAGTTGATCTGGGGTTATGGCTTACAGATTTTTGTTCTATGGCAATCGATGGAGAAAGTCCTTCAATTAATTCAACATCGGGTTTTTTTAGGTTTCCTAAAAATTGTCTGGCATAAGAGGATACAGATTCCAAATATCTTCGCTGACCTTCAGCGTATATAGTATCAAGTGCCAGGGTTGATTTTCCAGACCCCGACAAACCTGTTATAACAGAAAGAGTATTTTTGGGAATTTCAACATCAATATTTTTTAAATTATGCTCCCGAGCACCTTTTATTCTAATCCATTTATCCATATGTTACCTCCACGATGATTCAATTATAATCACTTTCAACATTTATATTATACAGCTAAAAAATTAACGGTAAGAGAAATCCATTTATCTTTTAATATGCATGAAGAAGTTTATATTAATCCAATTAACCTATTAAAATGTTCTCCTCTATCTTCATAATTTTTGTACATATCAAAGCTAGCACCTCCCGGTGAGAAAACCACATTATCACCTTCTTGAGCAATTTCAAAAATGTATAAAAACACCTCTTCTAAATTATTTTTGAAGATAAATTTATCGTTTAAGTGATATTTTATTATTTCTTTTTGCATTTCTCCAAAAACCAAAATTTTTTTAGCGTGATTTTTTAATTCATCAATTAAAAGAGTAAGATCTTCATTTTTTGGGATACCACTTAATATCGCTATATAATTTTTCCCTCTGAAACTTTTGTAGGCATTATAAGCGGCATGCGAATTGGTTGCTTTTGAATCGTTATAATAATTCACACCATTTTTAGTGGTTACTAATTGTAATCTGTATTTTAAAGAGCTATAAGAAGCGATGGCATCTTCTATCAATTTTTCAGATACCCCTAAATTGAGCGTAGTAACTACTGCTGCTACTAAATCCTCTTTAAATATATTCAAATCAAATAATTTATTTTTCACTTTTATTTTTTTATCTAAGTACGAAACAGTATTGTTTTTAAACATATTTTCTGAAAAAGTTATTAAACTTGATTTTCTTTGATATTTTTCAAAGTTTAATAGTTTTAAAGATTCTTCGTTTATAACAGCAATTCCGGCAACTTTTAAAGTTCTTTTAAGAAGAGCTTCTTTTGTGAGATAATAATCTTCTATGTTTTCATGCCAATTTAAATGATCTGGAGCTAGGTTTATCAATACTGAAATCTCAGGAGATAGTATTTTAGACCAAAATATCTGAAAAGAACTAATTTCAATGACGTAGTAATTTAAGTTTTCTTCTGCTTGAATTAAAGGCTTACCTATATTTCCTCCAACAAAGGTAAGAGGGTCAAGGTATGATAATATATGTCCGATGAGGGAGGTTGTTGTTGATTTTCCATCAGTACCTGTTATTCCAACAAATAGGGATTTTTTATTAATTGTCTTTATTTTTTCCCATGCAAACTCAATCTCTGTTGTGTAATTTATATTATTATTGAAAATAATTTTTGCAGCTTCACTTTGTGGAGTTATTCCTGGGCTTACTATAGCTAAATCACAACTTTTTAATAACTCACCATGTTGAGTTTCATATTGTATTTTATTTGTTTTAAAAAATATTATATCTTCTTGATCAAAGGGTCTATTTTGGCTTACAGCTAACTCGTTATTCGTGTTTATTAGTTTTTTAAGTAATTCTCTATTACTTATTCCGTAACCTACTAAACATATTTTCACAAAACTCCTCCTAAAGCGATTATCCCAGTTAAAAAATTTATTGTCCAAAATGTCAAAACTATACGTTCTTCGCTCCATTTTTTTAATTCAAAATGATGGTGAATTGGTGACATTAAAAAAACTTTTTTGTGTCTGATTTTGAAACTTGTTACTTGTATAATCACACTAAACATTTCTAGAATAAAGATAAAGCATGTAAAAACAGTGAATATTTCTATAGAGTAATAAATAGCTAAAGCTCCCAAAATGCCTCCTAATGCAAGAGAGCCAGTATCTCCCATAAATATTTTGGCAGGTTTAATGTTAAAAAGGAGATATGCTATTACTGGAAGTATTAAAACACCTAAATTCTGAATCTCAATTCCAGCTACTATAGCAGTAAATAAAACTGAGCTAATGTATATTCCCCCTGAGAGACCATCAATCCCATCGGTTAAGTTTGTGGCATTGGACATCCCAGAAAGATAAATTATTCCCCAGATAGGGTAGAAAAAACCAAAATTTAATTCAAAATCTACAAAAGGCAATTTTAGTGAAGAATGAGGGTTCAATCGTAAAATTATCAATACTACAAAAAAAGAAACTATGAACTGAAATAATAATTTTTGTAATGCAGTTAAACCAGTGGAATCTTTTTTTCTTATACTAGAGTAATCATCAATAAATCCAACTAGTCCAAAAAGAATGGAAGAAATACCTACAACAAGAAACACTTTTTCTTGATTAATAAAATAAGTTAAAATACTTAGTAAAAATATGGCTGATATAAATAAAATACCCCCCATAGTAGGAGTTCCCTGTTTGTAGTTATGAAGATCCGGTCCTTCTTGCCTTATATATTGACCTAATTGTTTTTTCTTAAGATATTTGATAAATACAGGATATGCAAAAACAAGCACTATAAAAGATATTAATGAGAGATAAAATGTCAAGTTTTTCAAAATAATCCCCTTTCTTTGATATAGTTGTTTATTCCTGTGGCGTTAGAGGCTTTTATATAAAGCAATCCCTTAGAATTTTGTATAAATTTAGCTATATTTGATAAATCTTCAAAAAATTCTAGTTTGGGATCATTTAAATATGAAAATTGTTTATGAGGATCATAAAAATAAATTACATCGAATGTTTTTGAAGCTTCTTCGATTACTTTTTTATGATATTCTTCGCTGTAATTTCCAAGTTCCTTAATTTCTCCCATAATAATAGTTTTTGGAAATATATTCATTTTTTTTATACTTTCAAAAGCACTTTTAAAAGAATCATATGAGGCATTATATGAATCATTTATAATAGTTAAATTATTTCTTTTAATTATTTGAAATCTATCTGGTGGAACTTTTATGTTTGATAGATAATAAGGTTCTATTGCTAAATCTAGGTACCTTAAAAATAGTAAACAAGAAAGTAAGTCAAGAATTTGTCCTTCACTCCAATATCCGTTGAAAGTGAACATAGCATCCTCATCGAATAATTTAGCATAAACGGTTGTTGTGAAATTTTCGTTGTACTCATAATTTTCTAAAACAGCGTTATTATTCTTATTTTTCCCAAAAGTGAGTATATTTAACTGAGGAGGAGCTAAATCTTTTAATATTGGGTAATCTCCGTTTATTATTAAAAGCCCTTTTTCCATTTTATTTGTAATTTTCATCTTTTCTTTAGCCACGGTTTCAATAGTATTTAAATATTTCAAATGAGAAGAACCGACATTGGTAATAATAGCAACATCATAGTTGAAATAATTTGAAAGATATTCCAAATCGCCTATTTTTTGTAACCCTTCTTCTAAAATTACAATTTCTTCATCGTTGTAATCGTTCAAAATGCAAAGAGGTATACCAATTTCTGTATTCATATTTAGTTCATTTCTAAAAGTCTTAAAAAAAGGCAATAAAAGGTATAATAAAAACTCTTTTGTAGTAGTTTTTCCTGTTGAACCAGTAATTCCAATTTTAATCTTTGATTTTTGATTGATTATTTTTGAACTAGACGAAAGCATTTCTGTTAATACATTGTCTACTTTAATTATTTTTTTATTAGAAAAATCATTAATCTTCTTATCAACTATTATATATGAAGCGCCTTTGCTTAAAGCATCGTCTATATAATTATGTCCATCTGTTTTTTCTCCTTTTAAACACAAAAAAACATCTCCCTTTTCTAGTTTGCGGGAGTCTATTTTAAATTTATATCCCTCATATTTTAACTTTTCAAGCATTACTTTCCTAAACTCCTTTTTAATTTTTCTATCAGTTTTTTTGTAACTTCGAAATCATCAAATGGAATTTTTCTTCCATGAGAGAAGAGTTGATACTTTTCATGGCCCCTTCCGGCAATTATTACAATATCTCCCTTGTTGGCAAATCTCAAAGCAGTATCTATAGCTGTCTCACGATCCAAAATAACGATAAAATGTTTGTTTTTATTTATGCCCTTAGAAACCTCTTCAATTATTTTTTCCGGGTCTTCATCCTTAGGATCATCATTAGTTAAGACTATAACATCAGATTTAGAACTCACTACTTCACCCATAATTTTCCTTTTACCTTGATCTGCGTTGCCCCCAGCACCAAAAACAGTAATTATTCTCCCGTCTGTTAAGGTGGAAGCTGTTTCTAAAACTTCATTTAGAGCATCTGGGGTATGAGCGAAATCAATAATAGCAGTAAAACCCAAGCTTAAACTGCTGGGAACTATTTGAAATCTTCCCCGAACTCCCTTAAAAGAAAATATTGCATTAGCAATTTCATCTTTATCTATTCCAAGAAGATAAGCTATGATAAAAGCGTTAGTTATATTGTAAACGTTAAATTTTCCAACCATTTGTGAGCGAATTTCATATTTTTCAAAAGATTGAGAAGTTAGTGTAAATCTCATTTGATTTGCTGTTTGTTGAAAATTTTCTAACACAAAATCAGAACCCTTATTAAAGCCATATGTTATTACTTTCTTCCCAGAATTGACGAAAATATTTTTATCCAACTTATCGTTGTTTATAATAATAACCCCGTCATCTTTCAAATAGTTAACCAAAGATAACTTAGTATTTATATAATCTTCAAAGCTACTATGATAATCTAAATGATCTCTTGTAATATTTGTAAAGGAAATAATATCATATTTAGTGTCTTCGATTCTTCTTTGTGCAATCGCATGAGAAGATACCTCCATGTTAATGTATTGAATATTTTTTTCTTTGCTGATTTTTAAAATTTGAGATAACTCGACAATTCCAGGAGTAGTGTTATAGGGTTCTTTAATAATATCATCATTAATTTTTATTTCTACAGTACTTATTAATGTTGAATTTTTATTATTTTTACGAAGTATATGATGAACCAAAGAGACTGTAGTGGATTTCCCATTGGTCCCAGTTACCCCAAAAATTTGGAAGTCTTTTGTTGAAATATTATAGATTTGATGAGCGAGAACCGCAGCAGCCTTTTTAATATCTTTTACTATTATATAATCTTTGGTAAAGTTACTTGGAATTTTATTTTCATTTTGAGCTATTATTAATGAGGCGCCTTTTTCAATCGCAGATGAAATATAATCGTGCCCATCAAGGGTATGTCCTTTAAAGGCTATAAAAACATCGTCTTTGTCAATTAATTCACTGTTATCTTTTATTCCAGCAATTTTTATTTTTTTAGATTTTATAAAAGTTTTTACAATATTACCATCTAATAATTCTATTAATTTATCGGGTTTAATTTCCATAAAACATAGCCTCCCAGTTAGAAGATTCATAATAAAAATTTTATTCATAATTTAGTAATAGAATATATTTGACAATCTGTATAATTATTGATATCATATTATTAGCACTCAACAATCAGGAGTGATAAAATGTCTAAAATACTTCATGATAGGCAAAAAGAAATTTTAAAATATATAGTTCAGTTATACATAAAAAACAAAAAACCTGTGAGTTCAGATGAGGTATTAGAACAGTTCAAAATAAAAGCTAGTAGCGCCACAATAAGGAACGATATGCAAAAACTTCAAAAGCTAGGTTTTGTTTATCAGCAACATTCAAGTGGTGGTAGAATTCCAACAGATTCAGCCTTAAAAATATACTTTCAGATGATTAAGGAAGCCTATAATCAAGAAGATACTCATATCGACATACCCAAAAAATATAAATTTTATGATCTGAATCTAATGTTTCAAAGTTTAGCGGATTTGATTTCTAAATCTTTAGAAGGGCTTGTGATCTTTGAATATCCTAATCCTAAATATGTATATATTAAACGGGTAACAGTTACACCTTTAATGGAAAATAATAATGTAATAACTGTTTTAACTAATTTAGGTTTAGTAGTATCTAGAGCTGTCGAAATATACGGCTTGCCTCCTTCTCAAGAGCTTGAGACAGTTTTAAACAATGGGTTAATTGGTAAAACTTTTTATTCTTTGTTCATGATTCTTTCTGCTCCGAAACTTGAAATTGAGGACATAAGAATTACGAATTTTATGGAAATTCTAGAACAAATTACATCTGAGTTTAACCGCAAAAAATATATAATAAGCGGGCTAGAAAAGATTATAGCTAAGTGCGAACCTGATATAAATGCAATAGAAACACTAGCTTTAATGGTTGAAAATGATCGAATAAAAGAACAAATATTAAAAAATCTAGATTTCTCAGATGATATTAAAATATCCTTCGGAGAAGATTTTAACTCAAAAGCATTAAAAAATATGGTATTTTTTTATACAACTTATAACATGAATAGTCATCCTCTAGGAAAAGTTTTTTTTATTACAGATAAATATTGTGATTATGAAAAAAATTATGTTATTTTAAGAGAATATGTATCAAGGTTATCTGAAATTATATCAAAAAATTTATAATAATTGTATTAGTTAGCACTTTGGGAGGTGTTTAATTCAATGGCCGAGAGGAACAAAAAGGTTGAAAGTAATGAAAAAAAAGAAATAAAAGAAGGAGAAAAAATAACTAACGAAAATGGAGAAAATATTGAGGAAGATATAATTAAAGAATTTAAAGAAAATATTGAAAACAAAGTAAAAGAATTAGAAAAAGAAAGAGATGAATACAAACAGCGTTTGTACAATTTAAAAACAAGATTCGAAGATTACAAAGAAATGATAGAAAAAGAAAAAATGATTTTGATGTATAATACTAAGAAAAAAGTATTAGAAAGATTTTTAGTACCCTTTGAAAAACTCAAATTGTCTTTAAATTATAAAGATGAACCAGAGTTTGTATCAGCAGTTGAAATGGTTTATAAAGACATGGTAAAGGTTTTTGATTCTTTGAAAATGAAATTTATTATCCCACAAAAAGGAGATCCATTTGATCCTTTTGAACATGAAGTTATTGATAAATATGAAACGAATGAAGTAACAGAGTATAGTATATATGATGTACAAACAACAGGTTACAAGATAGAAGGTGAGGTAATAAAACCTGCTAAAGTAATAGTTGCGGTGAAACCTAAAGAAAATATAGAAAAGGATCAAGATTCTTCTTGTGAGAAAAGTGAACCAAAGGATGATAAAACAACAAAGAGTACGGAGGGAATTGATTCTAAAGAAGGTGGTAATTAATTATGGCTGAAAGAAAAGATTATTATAGAATATTAGGTGTTGATAGGAATGCTACCCAAGAAGAAATTAAAAAAGCATATAGGCAAAAAGTCAAAGAATGGCATCCTGATAGGCATAGAGAGAATAAAGAACAAGCTGAACAGAAATTTAAAGAGATTCAAGAAGCTTACGAAGTCTTGAGTAACCCAGAAAAAAGGAAATTATACGATAACTTAGGATTCGTTCCTGATGAAAGTACGGCGTATGCTGGATCAGGGCAAAGAGGAAGTTCAACAGGGGATATCTTCGAAGATTTTTTCGGGAACGGCTTTGGTATGGGAGAACATATTTCAGATATTTTTGATACATTTTTTGGTACTGGTGGAGGAAGGTCCAGAAGTTCTAGAAAAAATTTTGCTAGAGAAAAAGGGGACGATATTCATGTTGCCGTTACTCTTAAGTTGGAAGAAATTTTGTATGATGTTAAAAAAGTAATTGAATATACTAGATATGAAGAATGTTCTCACTGTAATGGGACTGGAGCCGAAAATGGGAACAGTTTTGAAACTTGTCCTAGATGTAACGGGAACGGAGTAATAAGGGAGGAACAAAAAAGTTTTTTTGGAAGTTTTGTTAGAACCTATACCTGTCCAACATGTAATGGGGTAGGAAAAATAATCAGTAGGAGATGCTCTTACTGTGCAGGCTCTGGTAAGGTTACAAAAAGGGAGAGAATAGAAGTCACAATACCAGCAGGAGTTCCAGATAATTACACTATGAAAGTTAGAGGAAAAGGAAATGCTGGTAAATATGGAGGACCATATGGAGATTTGATTATACAAGTAAGAGTTTTGCCAGATGAAAGGTTTATTAGAAAAGGATCAGACCTTGAAACCGAGATATCAATCAGCTATTTAAAAGCGGTTTTAGGAGGTACAATTAAGATTCCAACTTTAGAAGGTTATATAGAAGAAAAAATTCCTGAAGGAACAAATCCCGGGACAGTTTTAAGATTCAGAAATATAGGTCTTCCGGAATTAGGTGGAGGCAAAAGAGGGGATTTGTATGTTAGAATAAATGTGATAATAAATAAACCTTCAAGAAAAGAGAAAAAAAATTCTGAAGCAATTACTAGAAGAAACACATGTTGATTAATTGCTTTTGGGGGTATGATTATTGAAATTTGGCACACAAAAAGGGAAATCAGTTATAAAAGATTACATTATTATAACATTAGGTACCTTAATTACTGCTTTGGGACTAGTTCTATTCATGATTCCTTACAACATTATTGCTGGTGGAGTTAGTGGATTAGCAATAATTTTGAATAATTTCTTTGGGTGGTGGGTTGGAGCACAAATGTTTATTTACAACATCATTCTTTTTTTGATTGGATTTTGGCTTTTAGGCCTAGGATTTGGAATAAAAAGTATATATTCAGCTGCATTATTATCATTTACAACGGACTTTTTTCAACATGCATTGGGATTAGACAATTTAATACCTAGCTTGATTCAAACAAGCGGTAATTCAGGAATGGAACTAACATTACTTGCTTCTATATATGGAGCTTTGATAGCTGGTTTTGGGATGGGGTTGGTTATATGGAAAGGTGCAACAACTGGTGGAACAGATATAATAGCTATGATTATAAATAAGTACACATTTCTGACTATAGGAACAGGATTAATGATCGCGGATAGTCTAATAACAGCATCATCAATTTTAATTAGTCCACTTTTACCAATGTATGGAATAATTGCCATCTTCATAACAGCAAAAACAATTGATGGAGTTATAGACGGTTTTGAATCAACGAGAACTGTATTGGTGATAAGTGAACATTATGATAAAATAAAAAAAGAAATTTACGACGTTTTAGATCGTGGAGTTACTTACTTAAAGGGTGTTGGAAGTTATACTAATCAAGAAAAAAATGTAATCATGGTTACAGTATCAAGAACTGAAATCGGAACACTAAAAAGGATTATTAGAGATTTGGATCAAAAGGCATTTATTATTATTTTGCCGAATAGTGAAGCAATTGGGTATGGTTTCAAAAAGATATCTTAAAATTAAAAATACTAAGGAGATGATGAATCGTGGATGATCCCAGTGGTTTGTGGGGATCTTTGATTCTTTTAATAATATTGTTGTTCCTTTCTGGTTTTTTTTCTGGATCTGAAACTGCTTTAACAAGTATTGGAAGATATAAGATAAGAGAGCTGTTGGATGAGGAAAAAGATGAGAAAAAGCGAAAAAAATACAAAGATTTTATAGAAAATCCCAATCATTATTTAACTACTATTCTCATAATGAATAATTTAGTAAATATCTTAGCAACATCCACTGCAACTGTATTTGCGGTTAGACTCATTCCTACTTCTCAAGGTGGTGCTATAGGAATAGTTACTGCTATTATGACAATATTGATACTTATTTTTGGGGAAATAACTCCAAAAGTTTATGCAAGAGAAAATGCTCAAAGATTTTTTGATTATACTTTTATAACAATTAATGTTTTAAATAAAGTTTTAACACCCATTGTTTGGATACTGGTTAATATTTCCAATGTTTTCATAAAATTATTTGGAGGAGAAACAATTCATAATGCACCACCACTAATCACTGAAGATCAAATCATATCTTACCTAGATATTGGTCATGAAGAAGGCGTAATAGAAAAAAGCGAAAAATATTTGATGCAAAGAAGTTTGGAAATGAGGGAAACAGCAGTAAAAGAAGTAATGACTCCGAGAGTTGATATTATTGCTATAGAAGATCAGGAAACCGTACAAGAATTGATAAAAATAATTAATGAAGAAGGTTATTCAAGAATCCCTGTTTATAAAGAGTCGCTTGATAATATTATAGGAGTAGTGTACGCAAAAGATATATTTAAAAAAATTGACGAGGTCGAAGAATTAGAAAAAGTTATAAAAATGAAGGTAATTGAAATAATGCATAAACCTTTTTTTGTCCCAATAACTATGAAAATAAAAGACGTCTTCAAGCTTTTTTTAAGTTACCATACTCATATGGCCATAGTTGTAGATGAATATGGAGGAACTGCAGGACTGGTTACTTTAGAAGATATAATAGAAGAGATGACCGGAGAAATATTTGATGAATACGATGACAAGAGTGATGAAATAAACATAACAAAGATAGGAGAAAACGTTATTTTGGTTGATGGAACAACACCTATCAATGATATAGAAAGAGAGCTAGATATAGATTTTCCAGAAACTGAGTTTGAAACAATCGGTGGTTTTTTATTAGAAATGTTTAGGAGGTTTCCAAAACCGGGAGAAGTATATTATTTAGAAAATTTCGAATTTGAAATAGTGTCCGTGACTATAAACAAAATAGACAAGGTTAAAATAACGTTACATCCCCGGCATTTTGTAAACAACGAAGAAAAGGAAGATGATAAAAATAATGGAAGAGAAAAAAACGATTGAGAAACTGCTAGAAGAGGCAAAAAAAGTCAGAGAAAAAGCGTATGCTCCCTATTCAAACTTCAAAGTAGGGGCATCTTTATTGACCGAAGATGGGAAAATCTTCACAGGATGTAATGTTGAAAATGCTTCTTATGGACTATCTTTATGTGCCGAAAGAAACGCTATTTTTTCTGCTGTTTCTAAAGGAGAGAGAAAATTTAAAGCTTTACTTGTTGTAGCACAAGGAGAAGGAACGGTTGCTCCATGTGGTGCATGTAGGCAAGTAATGAGAGAATTCGGTGAGTTCGATGTTTATTTAGCAAATACAGATGGAAAAATCGAAAAAACAAAGGTAAGTGAACTCTTACCAAAAGCCTTTGGACCAGAGAATTTAGAAGAAAAATATTAAAATTCTATCAAGGAGTAGACATTAATGGACCTTAATGAAAAAGAACTATCAAAAGAAACGATCTTTCAAGGGAAAATATTAAATTTGGAAAAATATCATGTAGAATTACCAAATAAAAACACATCAACAAGAGAAGTCGTTAATCATCCCGGAGCAGTAGCTGTACTACCGATTGATGAGAATGAGAATATTTATCTTGTGAAGCAATATCGATTTCCAATAAGAAAAGCATTGATCGAAATACCTGCAGGTAAATTTGATTCACCTGATGAAAACCCTCTAGAATGTGGCAAAAGGGAATTAGAAGAAGAAATTGGTATGCAAGCAAAAGAATGGGTATATTTAGGTTATATATATACTACTCCCGGTTTTTCTACAGAGAAAATTCATTTATATTGTGCAAGAAATCTTATTGATGTGGGGGTAAACCCTGACGATGATGAGTTTGTAGAAGTTTTAAAAGTGTCTATTTCAGAAATGAAAGAAATGATAAAAAATGGACAGATAACAGATTCTAAGAGTATCTGTGCTTTTTATAAGTATATAATATTTTAAATAATTGTTTGGAGGATAAATCAATGAATTCAAATGAAGTTAGAACAAGATTTGCACCTAGTCCAACTGGATACCTTCATGTAGGAGGAGTAAGAACAGCTCTATTTAACTATCTTTTTTCTAAAAAAAACAAAGGAAAGTTTGTTTTAAGAGTTGAAGATACTGATATAGAACGCTCAACCAAAGAGTCAGAAAACCAACTGATATCAAGTCTTAAATGGCTGAAATTAGATTGGGATGAAGGACCAGATATAGGAGGAAATTATGGCCCATATCGTCAAAGTGAAAGATTAGAAATTTATCAGCAAAAAGCTAGAGAATTAATAGATAATGGCAAAGCATATGAGGCATATATATCTTCCGAAGAAATCGAAAAGATCAAGAATCAATTACTGAGTGAAGGGAAACCACCTCATTATTCTTATGAATTAATATCTAAATACAATACTAATGAAAGAATTAAAAAATTCAAAGAGAAAGGTTTAAACCCTGTAATCTTTTTGAAAATGCCACAAAAAGATTATGAATTAGATGACAAAATCAAAGGTAAGGTTATTTTTAAGAAAGGCTCCATCGGTGATTTTATAATTCTCAGAAGTAATGGAATTCCTACGTATAATTTTGCAGTTGTAGTGGATGATGTCCAAATGAAAATAACCCATGTAATTAGGGGAGATGATCATTTGCCGAATACTTTAAGGCAAATGGCTATCTACGAAGCTTTTGAAGCTAAAATGCCAGTTTTTGCACATGTTTCAATGATTCTTGGACCTGATGGTAAAAAATTATCTAAAAGGCATGGAGCGACTTCCGTAGAGGAGTTTATAAATCAAGGATACTTACCAGAAGCAGTTTTAAATTATTTATCATTATTAGGTTGGTCGCATCCAGAAGGAAAAGAAATAATAGAAATTTCTGAGATAATTGATAATTTCACTTTAGACAGAGTAAATTCTAGTCCAGCTATATTTGATGAAACGAAGTTGAAATGGATGAATGGGCAATATCTTAGAAAAAAACCTTTAGAAGAAATCTATGAATTAGCTAAACCTTTTGTTTTAAACTCTAATTTATTAATTCCAGAACAATATTTATCGAACAAAAAATGGGTTATTAAAGCAATAGAAACAATTTTACCCTCTCTAGAAATTCTAAGTGAAATACCTGAAAAGATAGAAGTGTTTTTAAAGGATTATGTCCCCGATACAAACGATTCGGAATTTTTAGAATATTTCAGTAAATCTGGAGTTAAAGAAGCAATAAAACAGTTTTATGATTATATTAAAGAAAACGATAGTTGGGATCCCAAAACAATAACTGATAATTTGAAACAAGCCATGAAAGATAGCAAACCTCAAAAGAAACCATTTTATATGTCTCTAAGAAAGATTTTAACAGATTCATTTCATGGACCAGATTTGGTAAATACAATTTATTTGATAGGAAGGAATAGGGTTTTAGACAGATTCGAAAGGGTGAAAGATCTTTGACTCCTGAAAATAAAATAAAGATATACGATACCTTACGTGGAGAATTAGTTGATTTAATACCAGTAAAAGAAGGGGAAATAAAGATTTATCTTTGTGGGCCGACAGTATATAATTTACTTCATATTGGTAATGCGAGACCAATAATTATATTTGATGCATTTAGAAGATTTTTAGAGTATTTAGGATATAAAGTGATTTTAGTACAAAATTTTACAGACATAGATGACAAAATAATTGAACAAGCTAATAGAGAAGGAATATCCTTTGAAAAGTTAGCGAAAAGATATATAATCGAGTATTGGAAAGATATGGTAGCTCTAAAGGCAAGGGCATTCAATTTTCACCCGAAAACTACTAACTATGTTGATGAAATCATTTTATATATAGATGATTTAATAAAGAAAGGATACGCCTATAAAGCAGATAATGGTGATGTTTATTTTGACATCAACAAGTTCAAAAGATATGGTGAATTATCTCATAGAAAAGTTGAGGATATGAAAGTAGGAAATCGGACAGAAGTTTCTCAATTTAAAAAGGATCCTTTAGATTTTGCCTTATGGAAGGTTTCTAAAGAAGGAGAACCTTATTGGGAAAGCCCTTGGAGTAAAGGTAGACCTGGTTGGCATATAGAATGTTCGGTTATGTCTACAGAACTTTTAGGAGAAACCTTTGATATTCATGCAGGAGGTAACGATTTAATATTTCCTCACCATGAAAACGAAAGAGCTCAGGCTATAGCTAAAACTGGTAAGGAATTTGCTAAGTATTGGATGCACAATGGGATGATAAAAATGGCTCAAGATAAAATGTCAAAATCGTTAGGGAATGTTTGGTATTTAAGAGACCTGTTAAAAAAATTCGACTCAGACGTTTTAAAAATATTTGTTCTAAGTAAGCACTACAGAATACCTATTGATATAAATGAAGATTTACTCAGGTCTCAACAAACTTCAGTTAATAGAGTGAAGCAAGCACTAAAGGAATCAGAAGAGTTTTTTGGTGGAAAAGTTCCTTATCCAACACAAAAGGATTTTTTTATAGTTGATGAAACATTTCTTATAGAAAAACTTTCCAACGATTTTGATACACCTGCAATTATTAGTCGTATTTTTGAATTGAGCAAAGAGTTAAACAAAGCGTTAAATTTACGAGATGAAAAGAAAATAAAAAATATTTATTATATCATTAGTAATTTTTATGGAAGTATTTTAGGTTTATTTGAGACAAGTGAAACGTTGAGGAAAAATAGTTTTGAGTTGGATCAATTAGTAGAAGTTGTTTTAAACGTTAGAGATACCCTTAGAAAAGAAAAACGTTTTGATTTAAGTGATTATATACGTAACGAATTAATTAATATGGGAATTAAGTTAAAAGATACTCCTGAAAGAACCAAGTGGCAATAAAGGAGGAGAAAATAATAGACGTAAATATAATAAATTCTATCTTGGCGTCCCTAAAAAATACCTTTAAAATTATTACTAAATTGAACTTTGAAGTAAAAAAGCCTATAACAGTTAAAGATATAAATAAAAGTTATGATGTAGTTACTAATATTGGGTTTACTGGGTTATTAGAAGGTAATATTTTATATTCTTTTACTGAGAACGTTGCAAAGGATATCGTTAACAATATGATGGAAGGCATGATGAAAGTAGATGAGATTGATGATATGGCTATAAGCGCTCTGGGTGAATTAGGTAACATGGTTTCTGGTTCTATAGCTGTAAATCTTGAAAAGTATAATTATAATATTGTAGTAACTCCACCCTCTGTTTTCAGGGGCAAAATAGTTAAAGTAACTGCAAGAGGTACAATTTTGAAATTTCCTGTTTTTATTTCTGGAAACAATGAAATGGATTTGTATTTTGTCTTTAAAGAACGAAGATGAACAAAACAATCAATAAAGCTATGAGGAGGAAGAAATAAATGGCAAAAAAATGCGAAGTATGTGGTAAAAGTCCTTCAACTGGAAATATAGTTGCTAAATCTAAAGTAACTACTCGGAGAGTATGGAGACCTAATATTCAAAGAATAAGAGTGATCAACGAAGAAGGTGTAGTTCAGAGGAAGTATGTTTGTACTAAATGTTTAAAATCAGGAAGAGTCCAAAAGGCATAAAAAAATCGGTCTAATTAAAGACCGATTTTTTTATTAAAGTATGGCGTGCCTGGCCGGATTTGAACCGGCAACCTCCGGATCCGCAGTCCAACGCTCTATCCAATTGAGCTACAGGCACTTTTGAATAAAATAAATGGCGGAGAGGGAGGGATTCGAACCCTCGGTAGAGTCACCTCTACACTTGCTTAGCAGGCAAGCGCCTTAGGCCACTCGGCCACCTCTCCGTTAATTTCATATATATATATCAATCCTTGATTATTATAACATTGTTGAATATTTCTGTCAAGGGAATTTTATTTCTTACTTTTTTTCATCAGGTACATTTTGTTATCCGCTTCCTTTATTAATGATTCTAGAGTAACATCTTTTTCAAAGTCTTTATATTCAGAAATACCATAACTAAATTCTATTTTCACATTCCCATCGACTTTTATATTTTCTAATTTTTTTTGCACTCTTTGAAATATTCTTATTACGTCATTAGTTTCAGCATTGGGAAGCCCTAAAATAAACTCATCACCTCCAACACGTATAATTAAATCAGATTCTCGTAAAGTGTTTCCTAATATTTGTGAAACTTCTTTAAGAATATAATCCCCAGTATCATGACCAAAATTGTCATTTATATATTTTAGGTTATCAATGTCTATAAAAACAATGGAAAGTGTTTCTTTACGCCTTTTTGCTAATTCAAAATATTTTCCTAAAGCATAAAAACCGACTCTTCTATTGTAAGAACCCGTTAATTCATCATACGTAGCAAACTTTTTAAGTGTTTCCTCCAACTTTTTCTTTTCTGCCATATCTGTTATGACTAAAATTACTCTTTTTATATCTTCTTCAATATATGGAACAGCAGCAATTAATACAGGAATTGCATTTGAAGAATTCGATTGTAAAGTAGATTCAAAAGTTATTAGTTTTTCTGGGCCATCTATTATTTTTTTTATCATGTGTTTAAAATTATCAAGCCTATTTTTGTTAATAAAATCTTTATAATTTTGTATATTTTCTTTCTTGTTTACCATATTATAAAAAGATTTATTTGCATATTGTACATTCAATTCAAAATCTAACAAAACTAATCCTTGACCCATATTTTCCATTACTTTTTCGACAAAACTTTTTTCTTTTTTTATAGAATCAATTTGTTTTTTGTACTCTGTTATATCTAAATATGTTCCCAATATTTTCTGGGGTAAACCGAATTTGTTTTTTTCTAAAATTTTTCCTCTAGATAAAAACCACTTATAATTATTATTTTTGTCTTTTATTCTGTATTGCCCTTCAAATTTTTCTCTTTTTCCTTCAAAATATTCTTTGAAGCTGTTAATGATTTTATCTAAATCTTCGTTATCAACGAACTTTTCAAAGACTTTCCAATTTCTATCGAATGGATCTTCGTCATATCCCAAAATTTCTTTATATCTTTCATCATAATCAAAAATTCCTGAGAATAAGTCCCATTCCCAAATTCCTATTTGAGAAAATTCAAAAGCATTTCTTATTTTTGCTTCATTCTTTCTAATAATTTCAATTTCTTTTTCATATTTAAAATTTTCACTTAAATCTTTGCCTATTAAAATACAAAGATTTTCAGAATCAATAGTAAATGTTTCCAACTTGAATTCGACAGGAACTTCTTCGTGGTTGTTATTATAAAAAATGTAATTAAATACCAACAACTTATTTGAGCTTTTTTATGAAAAAAATAGTTAATTTGATTTTTTATATTTTTTTCATAAAAAAGATCAGTTAAATCTGTACCAATTAGGTTCTTTTTTGGAATCCCTAAATCAACAACTTTTTTGTTAACATAAACAATAAGTCTTTTAGTATTAATAATAAAAATTAAATCATTAACATCATCTAATATAAACCATGGATAACGTTCCTCTTCAAAATCAAAACTTTCATTTGATGATTCCTCGTATTTCTTCTGCAATTGAGATAAAATATATTCTCGTTCATTATCATTGAGTGACTTATTATAAATTATTTTTCCCAGCCTCCCTTATTTTTTATATTTTCTAACAATCAAGAATAAAAATAGAATAAGAGAAACTTTTATTCAACTTTGATTATTGTAAATTCAATATTCTTTTCACGTAGGAAATCAGTAATTTTTTTAATGACTTTTTCTCTGCTCTCTGAGATATTTTTAATTCCTCTTAGTAAAATCAGAAAATTTTCTTTTTTTATTGTAAATACATCTTCTTTTCTTATAATTGTTTTTAATTTATTAATCGCATCTTCTGTTATCCTATCATTTATTTTTATTTCAACTAATATGAAGTCTTTATCTCTTTTATTTTGCTCTAGTTCAAGAACTATATCAAATAATTCAGGAGAAAAAAAATTCCCATCTTTTACAAAGATGTTATTAGAAAAAGAATTGTTTTGTGAAATCATAGTAAAAGAAGAAAAATCATCTTTACAACCAAAATAATCTTTATATTCATTAAATAAACTTCTAGCTTTTTCTGTTTCTCCATTTTCTACATAATATTTTACCAATTTCAACCATGCATCTTCTCTTTTAGAATGTAAGAAAGCCTTTTGAATGTAGTAATGAGCATCTATTGTATTATTCATTTTCATGTATATATTTCCAATTTCTAAGAGCATATCTATATAAATTCTTTTTAAGAATTCTCTTTTGTCTCTTATCCATTCATCTTCCATATTTTCTTGTAAAAGATCATCTTTATACAAATCCACCGCTTTAGTAAACAAAAATAACCTTCTTGTGGTCTCTTTTTCTTTAAAACCCTCGTCACTTAATTTAATGAACTCTTCCATGTCGATATATATATCTTCATTCTTCGAAAATAAGCAATAGTTCTCTTTTAAAGTTAATTCATTGCTTTTTAATTTAAGATTCTTTCTAATATAATATAAAGTTGTATTTAGATTTAATCTTGCTCCCTCGTCATCAAATCCAGGCCAAAATAAATCGTAAATTTCAACAAGGGGGACTTGCCTTCCTCTATTAAGTACTAAATATTTTAATACTTCAACAGCTTTTCTCGATTTAAAAGTATCTACTTTTTGGTTATTAACATATACCTCAAATTCCCCCAACATGTAGATTTTTAACAAATTAAGTCACCTCGAAATAAAGGATAGGGGATTCACCGTGATTCATTTTTAAAATTCGTAAGTTCCAAAAGAAGAAAATACAATATTATTTGAAATAAAATTATATCCTAAAGAATTTTGAAACTCAATATTATTTATTTTATGAAATGAGCCTAAGTTAAAAAATAGATTATACTTATTTTCTATATAATTTAAACCGAAATTCATAAAAAGATTGTTTTCCATAAAGTTTGCTAATTTTTCTAACTCTCTACCTAAGTAAAAGCCAAATTGTTCAAAATTTAAAGATGTATAAAAATGCTCGCCTAAATAAAAACCAACTTCCTCGTTTGTAAGTATGTATCTCAGGTCAACTATTTTAAAAGAATTAAAATTCTTTTGCACAGAAAAATAAAAGTCATTATTAAATTTCAGACTATTATCTGTAAAAGTTACAGGGACAATTATTCCTTCAAATTCCAAATTCTCTAATTCTGTTTTATCTTGTAAAAAAACATAGAATTTATTGTTCTGAGCGTTAACTCCAACTTTTAAGTCTTTGATAATAAAACTACCATAATAACCAGCGTTTTTAAAATCTAAAAGATTACTTATTCCAACGAAAACAAGATCATTTAATTTAATATTTAATTCTGATACTAGCTCATCTTTGTTATGATAAGAAAATGAATTTTGATATATTCTAAAAGAAATACTGTTCTTCTTAACTGATTCTTGTTCTTCAATAAACTTCATTTTTTCTAGATTATTTACTAAAATATATATATCAAGAACTTTTTCTTCATTTTCATCTTCATAAGTGATAGAAGCAACATAATTATTTTTGTTTTTATTTAGATCAATAGTATCTTCGAAATACATATTAACACTATCAATAACAATTTTTGTTCTTACTTGATTCCCTAAATCATTTAAAGGTGTAATCTTAAAGGTAGCATTGATATTTCCTTTTGAGTCAAAATTAAAGGAGTATCCTTGAATTATTGATATATTACCCAGTAAAGTCTCGTTTCTAATTTGATTTTCTAAAACAGCATAAACTGAATAACTATACATTTGAGAACTTTGAGAAAAAGTTATAAGATTAAAAGTTAAAATAAAAGGAATTATTAAAAATAATATTTTTTTCATTTTTCATCAACTCCTATAAAAATAGGAGAAGCAGTCAGAAAAATCATCATTCGTTTATTTTCGTCCTTGTTCTCATTATCTCCAAATAGTAGTCGAAGAAAAGGCAGATCTTTGAGAAAAGTAGTGCCTCCATTTCTAGAATATGTTTGACTCAAATCTAAATCTCCTATCAATAATATTTCATTTGGTTTTAGATTTACTTTTGTTTCCAATTCAGATTCAGCAAGCAGATAACTATCTTTTTTCACATCCATTAAATTTGCAGATTTTGTTCGGAAAGAAATTTGAATAATCTCGTTCATCATTTTTGGAGTCATTTCTATTTCTATACCGCTTTCTATATTTCTAAATTCGTTTCTGTAAGTTGTAAAGATGATACTATCCGAACTTTTTAAACTTAATAATGCTTTTTGATCGGGTAAAACATTAACAATCTGTTTTGTAACTAATTCAGCAGTTTCATTTTTTTCATACATATCTATTTCTGCTTCGAATATATCTTGAACAGAAATACCTATAGTTGGAGCTGAAAAAGAAAAACTATTTTTTATGCCTTCTTTGTTTATATTAAAAACATTACCTTTAATCAGGTCAGAAAACCTTTCGTTTGTTTCAACTATGTATACAGTTAACTCTATATACGGTTCAGCAACATCTAATTTATTTGCTAAATCCTGCACATATTCTATAATATTTTTGGGGGCATATACAACAATTTGATTTCTTTCTTTGTTAGTTTTGATATACTGTTTTAAATTCTCAGGGATTAAACCTATAAACTTATCAACAGTAATATAGTTTAAAGAAATAATCGCTGTTTCTGCTAAATTTATAAAGTTATGGCTATTTGGATCTGGAAGGCCCACAAAATAAACATTTTCATCAATCTTTCTGTATGCGAATCCACCAGGTAGTAATAATATATCTAAAGCTTTTTCTAAATCTACTTCCACAAAATCTGCTGTTACTAAACCACTAACGTATTGATCTGATAGAATTGTTAATCCTGTTTGAAGAGAAATTTCGTTTAGTGCTTCTGTTAAATCAGTGTTGTAAAAGGTAGCGGTAACTTTTGGTGATTCTTCCTTTTGTGAAAATATAAGTATTGAAAAAATGATTAGAAAAAAAGATAAAAACATTTTTTTCATTTCAAATCCCCCTCAAAAGTTTTTATCCTTTGATCTTGGTTGAAAAGTGTAATTATATATCTGTAATTTTCATCTGTTATTAAGGGTACTTCTCCTATTAACAGAGTTTCTTGTCCTGGAATAAGCCATTCTTCACTTGAAGGCGTAAGATCGTAAACACCAATGCTAACACCTTTTTCGTCAATAATACTTATTGTTCCCTTTGGAATAATGTACCTATCTCCGATATTTTTTACATTTACACTAAAAATACCTTGGTTTTCAATTATTTCGTAATTAGTACTAACTAAATTAATATCGTAAATAGTATCTCCAATTAAAGTTTCTATATTAACGGTTTTTTCAGATAATAACTCTTCGTCTTGGTTATAAGCTCTGAACACAATCTGACCGTAATATCCTCCATCTTCTGCCTCTTTAGGAACGTTTATTGAGATAATAGTTCTAGATGTTCGTTGAGAATTGATAGTAAAGGAAGGTTGACTTCTTAAAGTAAGCCAAGAAAGAATCGATTTATCTTTTGTTAAACCAGCGAAATCTCTGGCACCAACTTCAACATTGACATTTTGATTTGACATATTTTGAAGATTTACAACAAAAGTCTTAACGGCACCTGGATAAAGATCAAAACTAAATTCATCGTTATCTAACAACAAAGCTAATTCCGTTGGAGGAACAAAATTAAAACCTTCTTCAGGAACAGTTAAATCATAGGTAAAAACTCTTTGTCTGTTAGAATAATTAACAAAAAGATTTATTTTATAATCACCTGCTGATAATAAGTATTTAGGTTGCCCTGAAAAAACAACTTTATTACCTTTTAAAATCCTTTGAGAAGAAATATTGTTTTTTTCCATATATTCAGATTTTAAAGGAAATCTTTCAATCATCTTGTTATTTTGATCTCTTAAAATTGCTTCCATCGAAACTATCAAATCATAACTCGAACCATTGACCACAGTAGCTTGTAAGTTAGGTCTTCCCTCTTCATCAGGTATGACATCAACATTTTCAACACTAATATTTGTTATCGTAGTTCCTTGTATATGTACGGTAATTCTTATTGCATACCTAATAATTATACCTATGGTGCCACCAGTTTCAACTTGCGGTGTAATCATTAAAATAAAATTGTAGGTTCCAAACGGAGCATTTGAAGGGATATTGAAATTAACTTCAACGGGCGTGCTTGTACCTGGTGAAACAGTTACTGAATTAGGGAATTGTGCCCAGTTTGTATAAAGAAAGTTTGATTGATCGGCTTTAATATAATCAAAATTACCAGATATATCTTGACCTAACTGGTATAACTCAATACTAACAGGTTGAGTCGTGTTCCCGCCATATATGTATATAACTTCTGTGAATTGTTCACCTGCTCTAACGTTATGCTCAGATGATAGCGGAGAAACAGTAATTTGAGAAAAAGAAAGTAAAATCAAGAAAGACGTAAAAAATAAAATAACGAGAAGTTTTTTCATATGTTTTATCGATCCCCCTTCTAACTAATCATATTATATACCCATTCATTATATATAAAATATTATAACACTATTTATAATAAAATTTATTTTAAAATCAGAATCTTAGGTTTTAAATTCCCCTTTTTCAAGGGTTTAATTCTCCTCTTGAGAGGGGTGTCAGCTTTAATTCCCCTTTTTGAAGGGGTGGCTGTGACGCTTTTTGTCACAGACGGTTTAGTTGCTTTTGAATTGGATTTTCAATTTGCTAAAAGCAAATTTATGAGTGACTACCCCGTCTGCAGCATAAAACGCTGCATCCACCCCTTCACAGAAGGGGAATTTCAGGGTGTGTTTACAGACGGGTTAGTTGCTTTGGTGTTTATATAAAAAATGCCCCTTTCATAGGGGCACTTATTATTTACATTGTTATTTATTATAAACTGCTAATTGTGAAAATTACATCAGCTATCTTTGTATTTGTTGTAAGTGTTCCTAAATTTAAATTATCAATTACGTTGATAGTAGCTGTTGTATCAAAAGTTACAACACCGGCAGATCCAAAACCAATAACTGACGTATCAATAGATACATTAACTAAACTAGCCCAACTTTCATAACCGGTAACCTCACTAACGGAAGAAGCTACACCATAACTAACATTAGCTTCAGCTAAAAGAGCCACTGTATCTTGTACTGTTGCATCAGGATTTAAAAGATCAAAAACCAAATTAAATTGTCCATCATCACCAGGAGCAACACTCAATCTAACAAATTCGGGTACGTTCAAATAAACTGGAACTGTCGCTGAATCAGTTACTTGTGCCAACATTGAAACTGCCATAATCACCATAACAAATAAAATCCC
>NZ_AUPM01000063.1 GCF_003265365.1 Petrotoga sp. 9PW.55.5.1
CCCTAAAACTTTTTTCATATTAATACCCCTCCTCAAAATTTATATTTTTCTTCTATTTTATTTCTGTAATTAAACTTCTTTAATTAAATTATAAATACAACAATAAAAAACAAATAATTATCAATAAAAATTCAATAAGAATTGTGTAACAATTTTAGATACTTGATACTGTTATGTACATATCCCCAATTTTGCCTTCTGTAAAGTTGTAAATTATACTTCCAAAAAAACCGACATCCAATTGGAAAAACAAAGTGTAGTTATGAATTCCAGGAGTATTCACGTAAGCATTATTATATTCTGTATTTATAATTTGAGCTTCCTCTGAATTAAAAATTAATATACGATAATTGTTTTCGATTAACGATTTCAATAAAATAGATAAACTTCCTAATACAGAAAAATCAATTTGTAAATTATAATTCACATTTGATAGAACTTTAAAAGTTAATGAATCTTCTACGGTAGATAGCATATCAAAGATATCAGCATAAAGATCTAACCTCTGTTTACTTACAAACGTTATTTCTAAATATTCAGGAACTTCCAAATAAATAGGTACAGTAGTATTTGCTTCAATAGAAAAAACTAATGTAGAAAACAAAATTATAAATATAATTATTAAACTTTTTATTTTCGTTTTCATATTTATCTCCCCCACGAAAAAATTTAGGAAAATTCTTTCTTTTCATTTTGAATTATACTCATTATAATAAAAGTAAAATAAAATCTAATAAAAATACAATCAGAATTTAGAAGTATATCAATCGTAAGTTTTTGTATAAAATAATCTTTTGAAGATTTTAAATCAAAGAAGGATAGCTAAAAGATATTACTTAAGAAGAAGATGAAGTAATAGTTATATAAACCTCACCTATATGTATTTGATCTTCAACAGTTAAAATACTTTCATTAAATTGAGATAATATAAACTCTTTATTTTCATTCCATAAATCTGCAAAGTCTGCTTTTAGTTCAATATCAAAAGAATAAATTTCAGAGTCAATCGAAATTGTTTGATCATTTATTAAGTATATATATTCCTCAATAAAGTTGTATTCATCAAAAATATCGAGAGATAGATTAATTGTATAAGTAGGAATGGAAGAATTTATCGTTACTGGAACTTTTGAAATATAGTTATTCTGTGGATTGGCAGGATCAAAAGTTAAATAAAAACTATCGCCTAATAAAATTTCGATATTTGGAGAGGGAATTTTATAATAAACAGGAATTGCTTGATAACTAAAATACCCACCTTCCATAGGTATATAAATTTCAACATCCCCTACATGAAGACCATTTTCTGGAGAACCCAAATTTGAGTACTCTGATAGTAAAAGACTAAAATAATTGTTATATATATTACCAAGGTTGGACCCGATTTTTACATTAAAATTTTGAATTCCACTGTTTAAATAAATATTAGGAGAACTCACAAATTGTAAGTTGCTTCCTGAAGATAAAAAGTTAAATTCATCAAATATTTCTAATCCTATATAAACATGTAATGGTGGTAAATTAGATTCAAGAATAACATTTGAAATAATTGATTCGTACCAGGGAGCATTACCTGGGTAAGGTGGGAAGAATTCAAAAATTATATCGTTTGAAATATTATAGCTAACGTAAAATTCCGGAACAAAAAAATAAATATCAACAAAATCAAGCTGGGTATTATTTGATTTATAAAGTACTACTTCACCGATCTTTGTACCGTTTGGAGATAAAAAATTGTTTTTATAAAGATTTAAAATTTTCTGATTTTCATTCTGCCATAATGTTTGAATATTTAAACCCAATTGAATAACATACTTTTGATTATTCTTCCAACTTGAAAGATTAAAATAATTTTTAAAAAAAGCATAATTACTATAGAAATGTAATTCAGCATAAGAAACATTATTAATAATCAGTTCGATTTTTTGTTGATTATAAGAAAAATTTTCTCTATCTAATACGAATATAAAGCTTTGACTTGCAGAAAAAGTAAGTATTGAAGTTATCAAAATAATAAGGATAATGATTTTAGTTTTGAACTTTTTCATCTAATACCTCACTTCCTTTAAGGTTTTTCTTTTTCTTATATATTTATATTATAACCTATTTTTTCAAAATTCTATAATAAAAAAATATAGAATATAAAATTTAAAGTAAAAAAACCATAATTTAAAATCTTTCTCAATAAAAATACAATAAAAATTATTATAATCCGCTTTTAATAGGTCTAATAAATTTTAGTATCGACTTGACATTTTTATTTTTATATGATATAATTTTATTAGAAATTTATTAAAGGAGGTTATCTTAATGAAAAAAACAATTTTCTTAACATTAATTTTAGTGATGATAAATATGAGTGTTTTTGTTTTTTCTCAGGCTAACGATAGTTTAAACATTCCTGTTTATGTTAGTATTCCAAGTTATGCTGTTATTGAATCTGTAGATACAAACAGATTGGATTATCAACTAGACTTATCGACACCAGAGAATGCTTCTCAGGAAGTAAAGGTTAAGATAGCTGCAAATACACCTTATGAACTTAACCTTGAGTTTGTCGCAGATGAAGATTTAAATCAAACTCTAGCTAATCTGTTGAATAGCTCTTATAATTATTCTGTTGATAGTAACGAATCTCAAACGGGAGTAGTCGAAAAAACCGCAAATATAGGATTTGATTTTCAAAAGATTTTGAATGAAAATCCAGAAATTCAAGAATCACTTTTAGCTTATGGAACATTCAATGATAAAGTAGGGGATTTTGTTTTTACAGTTTCTGCAGTATTATAGATTTTTTAGATAATAATTAAAATTTCAAGGTAGGCTTGTGCCTACCTTTTTTTATTTATATATACAAGGAAAATTAACAATTATTTTGCTTTTGATAAACCTTTTTGAAGTAAAATAATACAGTCGAGGTGAGAGAAATGTATAACGATGATTTGAAAAATGAAAGTTTAATAGTAGAATTTGAAAGTTTTGAAAAAATATTAGAAGGTACCATCTCTGTTAATAACTGGGAAAGGATAGAAGTTCATTCTGAAAAGGCAAATATTCTTTCTCCAATCAAGGTTTCTTTTTCATTGGAAAAGGGGGATAATCAAGTATTGGTAAATGGTAAAGTAGAAACAATGTTGCAACTTCATTGTTCGAGATGTTTGAAACCTATTGAGTATTGGGTAGAGGAAAGTTTCGAAGCTCTTTATTTAGATAGTAGTTTTGAAAAGTATCTTTCAAAAACGGAACATTTGAAGTCTTTAGATAATGTAGTATATTACGATGGGCAATCAATCGATTTGACAAATCGGATTATAGAGACTATAATATTATCAGTGCCAAATGTCCCACTATGCAAGGAAGATTGTAACGGGTTATGTCCCATTTGCGGAGCGGATTTGAATGAAAATTCTGATCATTCATGCGAAAAGGAAGAATTAGATCCAAGATTTGCATCATTGAAAAGTCTTTTGGATGAAGGAAAATTTTTATAATTTTTTAAATACAACAAAGGAGGATACATTAATGGCTACACCAAAACAAAAGCCCTCAAGAAGTAGAACACATAAAAGAAAGGCAAAATTATACGCCGCTTACAAGATTAATGTTGTGAAATGTCCGAAGTGTGGAGAGCCTAAATTACCCCATCGTGTTTGTTTGAATTGTGGTTATTATGGTGATAAGCAGATCTTAGAAATAGGTGAATAGGCTTATGGATAATCTTAAGATCGGCATAGATTTGTATGGAGGAGATAATGCGCCTAATTCAGTTATTGAGGGCGCACTTTTTGCTTTGAAAAATAAATATCTATCTCCTCAAAATTTAGTTATAGTGGGAAACGATATAACACCTGAACATTCTGAAAAGATTTCGAATTTAGAAATTGTTCCAGCTAAAAATCTAATAACTAATGAAACAAAACCAACTGAAGTTTTAAAACTTAAAGAATCCTCTATGTATATTGGATGTGAAATGCTAAAAAATAATCAATTAAATGGATTTGTGAGTGCTGGTAATACCGGTGCTTTACTTACAAGTGGAACATTTGTAGCTGGAAGGCTACGTGGTATAAAAAGGCCAGCATTAGTCTTAGCCCTTCCATCTAAATCAAATAAACCAAAAATACTAGTGGATGCTGGGGCAAATGCTGAAGTAAAATCGGAACATTTTTACGATTTTGCAAGAGAAGGAATTGCTTATGCAAAATTTCTTAATCTTGATAATCCTAGAGTAGCTGTTTTAAATATAGGATCAGAAGACGAAAAAGGAAATACAATTATTAAAGAAGCTTCGAAAATTTTGCAAGAAAAAGAGCATATTAATTATGTTGGATATGTAGAAGCAAGGGATTTATTCGATGACACTTGTGATATAATTGTTACGGATGGTTTTACTGGTAATAATGTATTGAAAACAATGGAGGGTACCGCTTATTTTATACTTCACGAACTGAAAGAAACAATTAAGAAAGGTGGATTATTTACAAAGCTTGGAGCTTTGCTATTAAAGGGATCTTTAAAGTCTCTTGTTAATAAAATTGATTACAGAAGTTATGGAGGAACTTTTTTCTTAGGAGTTAATGGGATTTTAGTTAAAGCACATGGATCTTCTGATTCAGAAGCTATAGCTAATGCTTTGTATGTAGCTTACAACGCTGCTAAGTTTGACTTGATTAAAAAGATAGAGCTTTGATAAGGGGGAAAAATTGTTTTGTGTGGAATAGTGGG
Source organism: Petrotoga sp. 9PW.55.5.1 (assembly GCF_003265365.1). Classification (NCBI taxonomy): domain Bacteria; kingdom Thermotogati; phylum Thermotogota; class Thermotogae; order Petrotogales; family Petrotogaceae; genus Petrotoga; species Petrotoga sp. 9PW.55.5.1. The sequence goes on from NZ_AUPM01000063.1 coordinate 4,726, forward strand.
TTATGTGTCTGATAGTGGATTAGAAGTAGAGGATCTCATATGGGGACTAAAAAAATTAGAGTACAGAGGATATGATTCAGCAGGAATTGCATATAATAGTGATCATTCTATTAAATATTTAAAAAAATCTGGTAAGATAAGTGAGATTGAAAAGGCACTTGTTGAGCAGAATATTTTAAAAGAGAGTTTTTATTCAGGAATCGCTCATACGAGATGGGCAACACATGGGGTAGTTTCTGAAACAAATTCTCATCCACATTTGGACTGTAAAAAAGAGATAGCGGTTATTCACAACGGTATAATAGAGAATTTTCAAGAGTTAAGAAATTATCTTGAAAAGAGAGGTCATATGTTCACATCTCAAACTGATTCAGAAGTTATCGCACATTTGATTGAAGATAACTACAAAGCGGATATTTTTGAAGCGGTATTAAAATCTTTAAAAGAATTAAAAGGCACTTATGCTATTGCTGTGATTCATAAAGACAGACCAGATGAAATTGTTGCCGCAAGAAAAGGTAGTCCATTGGTTATTTCTCACAGTAAAAATATGGGTATGTTGGCTTCAGACGTTACTCCATTACTTAAATATTCTAAAGAGATGAATTTCTTAAACGATGGAGAAATAGCTGTAATTTTTCCAGGTAATTACAAGATTTATGATTTAAAAGGTAATTTAATAGACAGAAAATCTATATCCATCTCTTGGGATGAAACTTTAGCTGAAAAATCCGGCTATCCTCATTTTATGCTGAAAGAAATCTTTGAACAACCAAATTCTTTGAAATCTGTTTTAGTTGGTCGCTTGGTTGATTCAGAGCCTAAAGTTAAAGAAATAGAATCTTTGGAAGATTTTGTAAAAAACAGAATGAAAAAAATATATGTGGTTGCTTGTGGAACTAGTTATCATGCAGGACTTACCACAAAATATTTTACTAACAAATATTCAGATATTGATTTTGAAATAGAAGTAGCATCAGAATTTAGGTATATGAATCCACCAATTGATGATAAAACCTTAGTATTAGCAATATCCCAATCCGGAGAAACCATAGATACCCTTGAAGGAGTTAGAAAATCTAAAGAAAAGGAAGCTTATATTTTAACTATTAGTAACGTCGTAGGTTCAACTATACCTAGAGAATCCGATGCAGTTTTGTATCTTAACACTGGTCCTGAGATAGGTGTTGCAGCTACTAAAACATACACGGCACAAATTGCATTGCTATATACTTTAGTTTCACAAATTATATATTGGAAGAATGGAAAAAGTAAGGAAATTGAAGATATATTGAAACATTTAAAAGATATGCCGAAAGTATATGATGAAATTTTAAATAAAACTAACGGGCATATGATGGATTTAGTAAAAAAGTACAAAGATTTTAAAGATATGATGTATATAGGAAGAAGATTCGGCTATCCAGCGGCTTTAGAAGGAGCTTTAAAATTAAAAGAGATTAGTTATATCAATGCAATTGCCTATCAGGCAGGAGAATTAAAACATGGTCCAATTGCATTGTTAGATGAAACTTTTCCGGTATTTGCCATCGTGCCAAGTGGTAATCTAAGAGAAAAAATGATTTCTAATATTATGGAAGTTAAGGCTCGTGGAGCAAAGGTCATAGCTTTAACTCCTGAAAATGATAAACAAACAAAAAATATATGTGATGATTTTATAAATATCCCAGATCTGCCAGATTGTTTGATACCTTTGGTAGTAGCTCCAATAACTCAATTATTCGCTTATTATATTGCGTTAGAAAAGAATTTGGATCCCGATAAGCCAAGAAATTTGGCAAAGAGTGTTACTGTAGAATAAAAAATTTGGAGGTGTTATTTGTTTGCTAAAAACCGAGCTTTTAAGCACAGTTAAAGAATTGGTGAAATTACTTGATGAAAAAGATGGGAAAGAGATAGTGGTTTTGGATATGGAAGATTCGGGACTTATGGTTGATTATTTTGTTATAGTTACAGGAAATTCTGAACCTCATATGTCTGCTTTAAGAGACGAAGTTGTAAAGTTTTTAAAAGGAGAAGATATTCCGATACTATTTTATGATAAAGGTAAAGGAAGCGATTGGTTAATAGTAGATACTGGAACGTTCATAATCCATATATTTTCTGAAGAGGGAAGAGAGTTTTACGATTTAGAAAGTTTATGGGGCGAACAAAATAAGGCAATAATTAAATGAGATTTAAATTCAACTCACATCTTCCGTTTTTCACCTCGGTGCCCGTTTAAGGGTCGGTGCAAAAAAGGAGGATGGAGGATAAAAACCAAATCAAAACTATATGGAGGTGTATTTAGTGTCAGTAGTGAGCATGAAACAGCTTCTTGAAGCTGGTGCACATTTTGGACATAGGACAAGAAGATGGAATCCTAAGATGCAACCGTATATCTTTGCTGAAAGGAAAGGAATTCATATCATAGATTTACAAAAAACATTAAGAAGTATAGAAGATGCATATGAATTTATAAAAAATGCTTCTATGGAAAGAAAAAGAGTATTGTTTGTCGGAACTAAGAAACAGGCTCAGCAAATTGTCGCAGATGAAGCTAGAAGATGCGGAGAGTACTTTGTAAACAACAGATGGTTAGGAGGACTATTAACCAATTTCAAAACTATAAGGTCAAGGATAGATAAACTTGAACAATTAACAGAATATGTTGAAAGTGAAGAGTTTTCAAAACTCCCAAAAAAAGAACAAGCAAATATTAGAAGAAATCTTGATAAACTTGAAAAAAACTTAGGTGGATTAAGAGGGTTGAAGAAAGTTCCTGATGTTTTATTCGTAGTTGACCCTAAGAAAGAAGAAATCGCCGTGAGAGAAGCTAACATGCTAGGGATACCAATTGTTGCCACAGTTGATACGAACTGTGATCCCGATGTAATTGACTATGTAATTCCAGCTAACGATGATGCAATTCGAACCATAATGTTGATAACATCAAAAATAGCAGATGCAATTATAGAAGGAAAAGAGGGAAACATTGAAAGTTTAGAAGAAGCAATCTCTGAAGAAAAAGAAGAAAAAAACACAGAAGTCGATGAAGAAATAGAAGAAAAAATTATTGCAGATGAAAAATACTCTAAATATGAAGAAGAAGTTGAGGAAGAAATAGAAGTGGAAGAGGAAGAAGTGGAATTTACTTCCTTTGAAGAAGACGAAAAAAAAGAATAAATTTAAAAGTTTAGAAGAGACCGGGGGAATATCTCCCGGTTTTTTATTAGGAGGGCGATATTTTTGAAGTTTTATATAAGAACTTTTGGTTGTCAAATGAATATAAACGAAAGTGAAATTATGGCAGGCCTTTTAACTGATGAAGGCTTCGATTGGACAGAAAATCCAAAAGAAGCAGATTTGATAATTATTAACAGTTGTTCGGTTAGAGAAAAGGCGGAAAATAAAATGTATGGTGCAATTGGTGGATATGGAAAATTGAAAGAAAAGAATAAAAACCTAATATTGGGTGTTGGAGGATGTTCTGCAGAAAAAGAAAAGGATAATATATTGAAAAGATTTAAAAATGTTGATTTCGTCTTTGGAACTAGAAATGTTGTAGATATTGTAAAATTAGTTAATCGAGCTAAAACTGGGGAAAGATTTTCTGACTTTTCGGATAAATTAGAAGAAGTCAATTACAAACTTCCTAAGATTCCCTTTAGCAAACATCATGCATGGGTTACAATTATTTATGGATGTAATAAATATTGTACCTACTGTATAGTTCCTTATACTAGAGGTTTTGAAAAAAGTAGACCTTTAGAAGACATCATTAAAGAAGTTGAAGATTATGCTCACAAAGGATACAAAGAGATAACTTTTTTGGGTCAGAACGTTGATTCATATGGAAAAGATTTTGGAGATAAGAAATCTAAGTTGGATATACTAATAAAAAAAGCGGCTCAATTTGATTCCATAAAAAGGATTTGGTTTTTAACTTCTTATCCGTCTGATATAACGGAATCTCTAATATATACTGTTGCGGAAGAGAAAAAGGCTGCAAAGTATTTCCATCTGCCTGCTCAATCGGGAAGCAACAACATTCTTAAAGCTATGAATAGAAAATATACAAAGGAAGAATTTTTGGAATTGGTTTATAAAATAAAAAAAGAAGTTACTGATGTAACAATATCAAGCGATTTTATAACTGGATTTCCAGGTGAAACTGATATTGATTTTGAAGAAACAATAGATTTAATTAAAAAATGTAGATTTGATCGAATAAACCTTGCTGAATATTCACCAAGAGAGGGAACTGTGGCACAGAAATTCAAAGAAGATGATATTCCCAAACACATAAAAAACAAGAGATTACAATACCTTATGGAGATACAAAAACTGATCAATCTTGAAGAAAACCAGAAATACTTAGATAATGAAGTTCTCATAATCCAAGAAGGTAAAGCAGGTAAAAACGGTTCCTACATGGGAAGAACGATAAATAACAAATTGGTTATCTACGACGGTGAAGAAGAATTAAATGGAGAATTTTTAAAAATAAAGATCAACAAAGTCACACCAGGACCATTATATGGTGAAATGAAGGAAAGGGTTATTGGTAAATGAATTTGCTTTCCTGTATTGTGAGGAGTGTTTAATATTAATTCCCCTTCATGGAAGGGGAATTTTACTTCAAAAGCAGTTTTTTAGATGGTAGACTGACTTTTTCAAACTGTAATATCTTTTAAATTAGTTCCAACAAATTGACTCATGTAAAGGTTGTAATAAAATCCTTGTTTCTTCATAAGTTCTTTGTTATTTCCCTGCTCTACAATTTTACCATGATTCATAACTAGAATAATATCTGCGTTTCTAATTGTTGATAATCTATGAGCTATTACGAAACTTGTTCTGTTTTTCATTAATTCGGCCATAGCTTGTTGAATAAGAACTTCCGTACGTGTATCAACAGAACTAGTGGCCTCATCTAAGATTAATATATTTGGATCTTTCAAAAATGCACGTGCTATCGTTATAAGCTGCCTTTGACCTTGTGATAGATTTGTAGCATCTTCATCTATCACCGTATCATATCCATTAGGTAAGGTTCTAACAAAATGATCAACATAAGCAGCTTTGGCCGCGCTAATTATCTCTTCGTTTTTGGCGTTATCTTTTCCATAGGCAATATTTTCTTTAATAGTTCCTCCGAATATCCATGAATCTTGAAGAACCATTCCAAACATTTTTCTCAAATCAGATCGTTTCATATTTCTTGTATCCAGACCATCTACTAATATTTTACCGCTGTTTATTTCGTAGAAGCGCATAAGTAGATTAACAAGAGTAGTTTTTCCAGCTCCAGTAGGCCCTACTATCGCAACATTTTCTCCGGGTTTAACTTCTAAATTCAAATCCTCTATCAAAGGTTCATTCGGATTATAGCTAAAATAAACGTGATCAAATTTAACATGACCTTTTACATCCGCAATTATTTCAGGGGTTTGTGGATCAGGTATTTCATCTTCTTCATCAAGGAATTCAAAAACTCTTTCAGCTGAAGCTGTGGTGGATTGTAAAACATTAATTATACTTGATATTTGAACCATTGGTTGAGTAAATTGTCTAGAATACTGTATAAAAGCTTGAACATCACCCAGAGTTAACATCCCATTGGCTACACGTAGTCCTCCTATAACGCTAATAGCAACATAGTTAATATTATTCAAAAAAGCTATTACTGGTCTAATTATCCCTGAAATAAATTGTGCCTTGAAACTTGAATCATAGAGTCTTTCATTCTCTTCATCAAATTCAAATTTCTCCTTTTCTTGGTGGTTAAAAGCCTTCACTATATTATGGCCAGCATAAGTTTCTTCTACTCGACCGTTTAGTTTGCCTGTGCTATTCCATTGGATTTGGAACTGTTTTTGGGATTTTTTAGCTATAAACATGGTTGAAATTAAAGCTAAAGGTATTACTGTTAATGCTATAGCTGATAATAAAGGACTAATTGTGAACATCATTATAACGACGCCAATTATCGTAACAAGGGAGGTAATAATTTGGGTTAAGGTCTGTTGCAATGTATGTCCAATATTGTCAATATCATTTGTTACCCTACTCAGGATATCTCCATGTGAATGGCTATCAAAATAGTTGAGAGGTAATTTCGACAATTTAGTATCAACTTCTTTTCTAAGATTATAAACTGTTTTTTGAGATACTCCTGCCATTATATATTGTTGTAACCAGTTGAAAAGTGCAGACATAGCATATAGCGCTAATAAGACTATTAATATAGTAAGAAGTTTATTAAAATCAACTCCCCGCCCTGGCGTAATATTCATAGGACCAACCATTTCAGCGATTTGATCTTGCCCTGTCATTTTAAGCATATCTATAACCTGATTTTTAGTCATTTCTTCAGGCATATTTTTACTTACTATACCTTCGAATAACACGTTAGTTGCATTACCCATAATTCTAGGAGCTAAAACCATAAATGTTGTGCCAAAAATTGCGAAAATTATAACTATTATGAGGAAAAACATCTGTGGTTTTAAAAATCCTAGTAATCTTCTAAAGGATTTAAAAAAGTTTTTAGGTTTTTCTCCTGGTACCATCCCGCCCATTCCAGGTCCTCTTCCTTTTCTTTGTTCGACCCTTCTATTGTGATTATTTTTAGGATTTTCTTGACTCATGCTGTTTCCTCCTTGGGGATCTGAGAGTAAACAATTTCTCTGTATACTTCACATGTTCTCATTAATTCATCATGTTTACCTATTCCTGCAACACTTCCATTATCATTAAGTACAATTATTTGGTCTGCTCCAAGTATGGAACTCACTTTTTGAGATACTATAATAACAGTTGTATCATTAGTTATTTCTTTTAAAGCCTCTCTTAGATTAGCATCTGTTCGGTTATCTAAAGCTGAAAAACTATCATCGAATAAAAATATTTTTGGATGTTTTAATATTGCTCTTGCTATTGCTAAACGTTGTTTTTGACCACCAGAAAAATTAGTTCCTCCTTGATCGACGGATGTTAAAAGCTTTTGAGGTAGTTTTTCAACAAAGTCTTTTGCTTGGGCTATTTCAAGAGCTTTCCATATTTCATCATCGCTAGCATCTTCTTTTCCAAACTTTAAATTGCTCGCTATTGTACCACTAAATAGATAAGCAGTTTGAGGAACTAATCCTATTAAGTTTCTTAGCTCATTTAAAGGCATGTCTTTGATATCTACTTCATCTATTTTTATTTTTCCCTCAGTAACTTCATAAAATCGGGGAATCAAATTAATTAATGTGCTTTTTCCACATCCTGTACTACCTATTATTGCCGTAGTTTCACCGGGATTTGCCGTGAAAGAAATATTTCTTAAAACAGGGGCTTCTGCGCCTTCATAACTAAAACTGACACTATTGAAAGAAATTTCGCCATTTTTATTTTTTGGTTTTATAGGGTGCTCAGGATCTTTGATAATTAGTTCTGTATTTAAAACAGCATTTATACGTTCTGCTGATGCTTCAGCTCTAGGTAGCATAATGAACATTGCCATAGCCATCATTACAGCCATAAGTATTTCCATAACGTACGTTAAAAAAGCTGTTAAATTGCCTATTGGCATAAAACCACTATCTATTCGTATAGATCCGAACCATATTATTGCTACTGAAGAAACGTTCATAGTTAGCATTAAAAGGGGCATACCCAAAGCTAAAATTCTATTAACTTTCAATGCAGTTGATGTAAGATCTTGGTTCTTTTCATCAAATCTTTTTTCTTCGTATTTATCTTTTACAAATGCTCTTATTACCCTTACTCCTGTTAATTTTTCTCTCATCACACGATTAACATTATCTAGTTTAATTTGCATTACTTTAAAAAGCGGAACAGCTTTTCTTAATAGGAAAAATACGATTATACCAATAACTGGTACTATTACTATAATAGACCAAGATAAAACTACATCCTGCTGTATAGCCATTATCATGCCGCCAATAGCCATTATTGGAGCCATGATGATTATATTCAACATCATTAATATCAACATTTGAACTTGGCGAACATCATTTGTATTTCGGGTAATTAGGGAAGCCGTTCCAAACTTGTCGACCTCTGATTGTGAGAAGTTCAAAACTTTGTAATATATTTCCTTACGTAGATCTTTTCCAAATGAAGCAGCGACTTTGGAGCTAAAGTATGTAGCGATAATTGCAGCTACTGAAAGGAGCAATGTAAAAATAAGCATTATTCCACCCGTGCGAATAATATAAGATAAATCTCCCTTAGCAATCCCATTATTAATAATATCTGCATTTAGACTTGGTAAAAATAAATTTGAAATTGCTTGAACAACAAGAAGAACAATAGCAATACTGATTTCTTTGTAATAAGGTTTTAAATATTTAAGCAGTTGTTTCATGATATATCTTCCTCACTTTCTAAATAATTTAAGATATTATTATGTAATTTTTCTAAAATAGAATAAAAAGAATTTAATTCTTCTTTTGATAAGCCTTCAAATGCTTTATTAACAATTTTTGGAATAACGCATTTTAAATCATTTAATATCTTTTCTCCCTTTGCGTTTAAAAAAATTTTTAGTGTTCTATGATCTTCTGAAGCAGGTTTTCTAACAATCAAGCCTGCTTTTTCCATTTTTTTTAGAATCAAAGAAGTGGTAGGTTCTGCAACGGTAATTTTTTCTGCAAGTTGTTTTTGGTTAATTCCAGGATTTTTAGCAATATACCATAAACAAGCAGCTTGACCAGGGTATATATCCTTTTTAGTTGTTTCTTTAAAGTTCAATTGACCTTGAAGTTTTATTACCTGAAAATACTTAGATATTACTTTCATTTTTAGAGAATATAAATCATCTAAAGTTAAATTTTTCAAAATCATTTTGGTTTTCCAATTTTTGATTTTCTCCCTTATACAAGTATATAGTTAGTATGCTAAGTAAGTTAAATTATAACTTTTTTCAGGTGTCTTTGTCAAATTTTTACATAAAAACAATTTCTTATACACAATACCCGTTCAATATAGACTTATGCTATAATAAAAGAAGTTATAAAAAATAAGATTCAGTTATAAGGAGTGATTTAACTTGAATAAAGGAATTTTTTATGAATCAAATTCCTTTTACAGCGAGAAAATTAGGGGAAATATGAGATATTCTATCTACCTTCCATCAAATTATAATAATGAATCTAGAAAATACCCAGTCATATATTTACTTCATGGTCATGATGGAAATGAAATTAGTTGGAAAAGAAAAGGGTTGATAGATCAAACTTTTGATAGTATGATTGAACAAGGCGAGATGCCTCCTATGGTTGCAGTAATGCCAGATGCAAAAAATAGTTGGTATGTGAATTCACCATCTGGTATAATGTATGAATCTGCTTTGGTTGAAGATTTGACTGAATATATTCAAAAAAACTACAAAGTTTATAGTAATAGAGAGAATAGATTTATAGCTGGTATCTCCATGGGTGGGTACGGTGCGTTGAAGTTAGCTTTTAAATATCCAGATAAATTCCTAGCTGCAGCAAGTTTGAGTGGAGCAATATTGAAAGATGTACCCCCTGAAAAAGAAACGGATTTAGATGGAAATGAGATAAAAGTAAGAGAGAAATTTTATCATGATGCATATGGGGAACCGTTTGATCCAGTTTTTTGGGAAAAGGAAAATGTTTTTAATTATATTCAGAACTTAAAAGATTGTGGATTAGAACTTCCAGTATACATTTCATGTGGAAATGAAGATTATTTTTATCTATATCAAGGAGCTGTTGAATTGTACCATCAATTGAGAAAGAATAAAATACCTACAGAATTGTATATTAAAAACGGTAACCATGATTGGCTTTTATGGAGTCAAGAAATCAAGGAAGTTCTAAAATTTATTACAAGATCTATTCAACTGTATTGATGGAGGGTAAAGATGGAAAGAAAAAACGCAACATATAAGATGGTTATGAATTCTCTTTTCATTGTTCTATCAATTGTTTTATCCAGAATTCTAGCTATTAGAATTCCTCTTGGAAATGTAGAGATTATTAGGTTTGGTTTTGGAACGATCCCCATGTTTTTGGCTGCTTTTATTTTTGGCCCATTAGATGGTTTCTTAGTTGGTGCGTTTGCAGATTTAATTGGATACTGGATAAATCCTATGGGAGCTTTTTTACCTCAATTTACTTTGACTTCTGCTTTACATGGGTTGATTCCAGGGTTGGTTTTTAAATACACATTTAAAAAAAGAATTAATTATTGGACATTAGCTGTATCATGTGCTTTAGGAGAGCTTGTAGGAATAACATTAACACCATTTTTTCTTAATCAGGCTTTTGGAGTTCCATATGCGGTGTTAATGCCTCCAAGAATCGGAGGTTATGCAGTTTCATTTTTTCTAAACCCATTAATAGTTTTATTAATAATTACCAGAATACCACAAATAAATAGACTTTTGGAGAACAAATAACATGGATAAATATTATGAATATATATTTAAAATTAACTCTAGGGATGAAGAGAAAATAATAGATGATTTTATAAATTTTGGATTTAATACTTTTTACATAGAATATGATGTAAATACTTCTGAGATCTTTTTAAGAGTATATTTCAAAACAGAAGAACAAATGAAATATATAACTGATTTATTATCAAAATATGATTTGCAATTAGTTTCTAACTCAATTACCGAGGAAAAAAAATGGCTGGAAGAATGGGTGAAATCTCTTGATGTGTTTGAATTTGTAGATGGTGTATGGGTAAATCCTTTTAGTAACAAAAAAATAAAAAAGCCTGGGTTAGTTTTGAATATAATACCCGGTAGCGCATTTGGTACAGGTTTACATCCAACAACCAAATTACCAGCAAAACTTCTTATAAAAATAGGTTGTGAAGGTAAAGATGTTTTGGATGTAGGAACGGGAAGCGGTATATTGTCTGTTTTAGCTAAAAAGATGTGGGCAAAGAAGGTTGTTGCCTTAGACAATGATATACTGGCTATTGAAAAAGCAAAAGAAACTGCCAATTTAAATAAAGCCAATATTGATATAAGAAAATCTGATTTTTTGCAAGCTATTAAAGAAAATGAACGTTTTGATATACTCATTTCAAACATAGTAGCGGAAGTTCTTATTGACTTGATGAATGATTTAAAATTTAAAAGTGTTTTAAAAGAAAATGCCTTTGTTATCTTTTCTGGTATAATTCAAAGTAAGGAAGAATTGGTTATAAAGCATGCAGAAAAAATTGGTTTGAGCTTAAAAGAAAGAATGGAGGATGTTTCTTGGATAGCTTTGCTGTTTCAAAAAAAGAATTAACGATTATTGAATATCAATTAGGACGCCCTGTAAATAACGTAGTAGAAGTAGTTAAAAGGTGTAGTTATGGTTATCCACAAGTAATACAAAGTTATCCATTGAAAGATAATAAGCCTTTTCCTACCCTGTACTGGTTGACGTGTCCATTCTTAGTTGAAAAGGTTTCAAAATTAGAATCTGAACAAAAGATAAGGGAGTTTGAAAAAAATATTCAAGAAGACAATAAATTAAAAATCAAGTTATTGTTGGTTCATAAGCAGGAAATAGAAAAAAGATTAAAGTTATTGGGTAACAAAATAGATGAACTACCCCAGAGTATGACATTTGTCTTGAAAGAGACAGGTATAGGTGGAACAAAAAACTTTTCTAATCTTAAGTGTTTGCACCTTCACTATGCTTCTTTTTTGGCTGGTGAAGATAATCCAATTGGTAAAATGGTAAATGACGATATATTAGATTATGAGTGTAGTGATATAAGATGTGACATAAGAGGTGATACAAAAAATTGATAGATAGGTCAATCTTAAAGAACTTACCTAAAAAACCAGGTGTTTATTTATTTAAAAACAGTAAAGGAAATCCTATATATATTGGTAAAGCAAAAAATTTAAAAAATAGGGTTTCCTCTTATTTTAATAAAAAAAGTTATGTGGGTAATGAAAAAACTTATGAAATGATGCAAAATGCCGAAAACTTAGATTATATAGTAACTTCAAATGAAAACCAAGCTTTTATATTGGAAGCGAATTTGATTTATACCCATAAACCAAAATATAATATTTTACTTAAAGATACTAGAACTTATCCGTATATATTAGTATCAGATGAAAAATATCCAAAAATAAAGTATGTTCGAACTAAGAAAGAGGAAAAAGGTAGATATTTCGGCCCTTATGCAGATGTTAGATTTGTAAAAGACGTAATTGAAGTAATTCAAAGTGTATACAAAGTTCGAAGTTGTGACAGAGATCTGTTAAGAAAAAGCAAACCCTGCTTTTTATATCATTTGGGTAGATGTTATGGACCTTGCTACAACGATGTTAATGAAAGTACATACAATGCTTCAGTTGAAAAGGTAATAAAGTTTTTATCTGGTGACATTAACGAAGTAAAAGACTATCTCCAAAAGATGATGAGAGAATATTCCAAGATAAAAAATTATGAGAAAGCTGCACAGATGAGAGATACCTTGTTCAAATTAGAGAGTTTATTTGAAGAAGTAGCCGTTGAGTATAAAAACGGCAAAAATTTAGATATAATCATGTATGAACCTCCAGTTTATGTTGTAATGATGGTTAGAAAAGGGTATCTGATTTCAAAATTGTCTTTTACTTTAGAAGGAACTCTAGAAGATTTTCTATATCAATATTATATAGTTAGAAAAAATTCTCCTCCGTCATATATATATACGTATGATGAAGAAAAAATTTCACAAGAAATAAGCAAGTATTTGCAAGGCTTAGGTTTAAAAAAGATTGAAAAACTTGGGAAAGGTTCGAAACTTTATGACATAGCTTTTCAAAACTTAGAAGAAGAGATCAAAAGGCAGAATGATTTAAGTTATGCTCTAAAACAAGCTAAAGAAATTCTATCTTTGAAAAAAATTCCTCACACAATAGAAGGAATAGACATATCGCATCTTCAAGGATTATATACAGTTGCTTCTTTGGTTTTTTTTGAAAATGGGAAACCTAAAAAAGAAGGATATAGAAAATATAGACTCGATGAAATTAAAGCACCAGATGATTTTGAAAGTATAAGAACAGTAATTAAAAGAAGATATCAAAAGCATGAATTACCCGATTTGCTTTTCATAGATGGAGGCAAAGGTCAAGTAAATTCCGCTGTGGAAGCGTTAAAAGAAATTGGATACTCTTTAAAAGATGTTGATGTAGTTGGTATAGCAAAAGAAGATGAAAGGATTGTTTTTCCAGGTGATTTACCAGATCTTCATTTGCCTTTGGATAATCCAGTTCTAAGGTTATTAATATATGTAAGAGATGAAACTCACAGATTTGCTATAGGATTCAATAGATCTTTAAGAAGCAAAAGATTTGAGAAAACAAAATTAGATGACATAAATGGAATTGGACCAAAAAGGAAGAAAGAACTGATAAAACATTTCGGAGGAATAAATAAAGTTAAAGAGGCTTCCACTGAAGAAATAGCAAAAGTTTTAAAAAGTGAAAAATTAGCTAAAAGAGTAAAAGAAAGTTTAGGGGGATGAATAGATTGAACAATTTCATAGAATTCGCTCAAAATTATCTAGATAAATATCAAAATTATTTAGCAGATGAATTTCAGCATTTCTTTTTTGGATCGGTTTATGATAAAAACAGTAAGTTTCCAGTTTTTACAATGTTCCTTGATAAAGAAGGCAGATATTTTAAGGTTCTGGGACCAGATATGCCAAACAAAGTGATGAGCGTATTATATCCAACTAAATACTATGAATCTGACTTTTTGGTAAAAGAATACAATGACTTAGCTAAATTTTATAATGAAATAGTTCAACCTGAACTTTATTTTGGAATAGCTCAAACACCTTTCAAGGTTTCAGCCTATAAGGTATGGGGTAATGAAAGGATAATAAAAAAACTTATCTTTTCTGAAAAGCTAAAAGGCCAACTTTTTTTATCTTTAAGTTCTTTAATAAATGAGAATACTGTCGAATTTATAATTAAACATTTCAAAAAATGGGATGAAAATATCTTTTATTTTCCCTATAAAAGTGATATTCATGTTTTATTTAAATTACCAGAAAATATAAATAGTTCTGAAACTTCTATATATATAGAATTAGGAAGAATATTAAAAGAAAAGGTGCTAAAAAAGTATGATTTTTTAGAAAATTCATACAAACTCCCTGAAATGAAAATAAAAGAACCATCTATGGCGGTTTTTAAAGTACCGGCAGAAAAAATTTTAGATGTGAATTTTAAATCAATATATCATGAATTTATCAGTAAAATTGAAAAAATAGTTCAAGAAATAAACAAATTAAATATTACTAGTTAAAAATGAGGAGAAAGAAATGAAAATAAATCTACAGGATTATGATACACAACCAAACAAGGTAAATACTAGAATCACAAAAAGAGTAAAGAAAAATAAACCTTCCTATGCTGAATTATTTTATGGAACACTAAATATAGCTTTTTCACTCATTATTATAATTGTCATTTTGATATTAAATCAGATAAAATCGATTATAAACAACTTATTAGGTCAAAACTTTCCATTAGAAACAAATTTAATCTTGTTTCTTTCTCTATTAATAATGGTTTTGGGTATATTGTTTGAAATCTATTCTGTTGAAAAAGCAAGAGATAAAAATTATTTATTAATAGCATTTATTTTATTTCTATTTGCATTATTTATGACTTTTTCAATAACTTTCATAATAATAAAGTATTCGTTAAACTGGATAGGAATACAATTATTTGGTAATACTGCAATAGGATTAAACAATTGGTTCTATCTTCCTTCTATCGTGTATTTAGGATATTCCATTTTTAACGTTTATTATTCTTTTGCACTAATGCGAAGAGAAAAACAAATCAATTCACAATAAATTTCAAATAACTTCACTAAAAAGAAATTGACAAAAGGGAAAGAGATATGGTAATATATACAACGCTGGGGGAAGGGGAAGGAAAAGCAAAGCTCATTGAAAAGTAGATAGAGGAGTAACAGAGCATAGGATGAAGGGTTTGATCCTGGCTCAGGGTAAACGCTGGCGGCGTGCGTAACACATGCAAGTCGAACGGTTAAGCTTATCTTCGGATAAGGTTAACAGTGGCGAACGGGTGAGTAAAAGGTAGGGACCAACCCCATGGACAGAGATAGCTACTGGAAACGGTAGGTAAACTCTGATAAGCCCGAGAGGGGAAAGTGGAAAGCAGCCAAGGGACGGACCTACTATCCATCAGGTAGTTGGTGAAGGTAAAGGCTCACCAAGCCGATGACGGATAACCGGTGTGAGAGCATGGACGGTCACAAGGGCACTGAGACACGGGCCCTACTCCTACGGGAGGCAGCAGTGGGGAATCTTGGACAATGGGCGAAAGCCTGATCCAGCGACGCCGCGTGAAGGAAGGAGTCCCTCGGGATGTAAACTTCTGAACTAGTCGAATAAAGAGGTAGCGGACACGCTACAAGAGAAGGTAGGCTAGGAAAAGTCCCGGCTAACTACGTGCCAGCAGCCGCGGTAAGACGTAGGGGGCGAGCGTTGCCCGGAATTACTGGGTGTAAAGGGGACGTAGGCGGTAAACCAAGTCATATGTGAAAACCATTTGCTCAACGAAAGGCTTGCGTATGAAACTGGAGAACTTGAGTGTAGCAGAGGTAGACGGAATTACCTGAGTAGGGGTGAAATCCGCAGATACAGGTAAGAAGGCCGGTGGAGAAGTCGGTCTACTGGGCTACAACTGACGCTGAGGTCCGAAAGCCAGGGGAGCGAACCGGATTAGATACCGGGTAGTCCTGGCCGTAAACGATGCTCACTAGGTGTAGGGAGCGAAAGACTCTCTGTGCTGAAGCGAACGCGATAAGTGAGCCACCTGGGGAGTACGTCCGCAAGGATGAAACTCAAAGGAATTGACGGGGGTCCGCACAAGCGGTGGAGCATGTGGTTTAATTCGAAGCTAACCGAAGAACCTTACCAGGGGATGACATGTAACTGAAGGTAGAGAAATCTACTAGCTTACCGCAAGGTAAGAGGTTACACAGGTGGTGCACGGTCGTCGTCAGCTCGTGCCGTGAGGTGTTGGGTTAAGTCCCACAACGAGCGCAACCCCTACAGTTAGTTGCCAGCGCGTAAAGGCGGGCGACACTAACTGGACAGCCGTCGACGAGGCGGAGGAAGGAGGGGATGACGTCAGATAAGCGTGCCCCTAATACTCTGGGCGACACACGTGCTACAATGGGGAGGACAAAGGGAAGCGAAGCCGGAAGGTGGAGCGGATCCTAAAAAACTCTCCTTAATATGGATTGTAGGCTGAAACCCGCTACATGAAGCTGGAATCGCTAGTAATCGCAGGTCAGCCAAACTGCGGTGAATACGTTCCCGGGCCTTGTACACACCGCCCGTCACGCCACCCGAGTTGGGAACACCTGAAGGCAGCACGGCAGGTACTGTTGAAGGTGGGTCTAGCGAGGGGGGCGAAGTCGTAACAAGGTAGGTGTACCGGAAGGTGCGCCTGGATCACCTCCTTTCTAAGGAGAAAGAAAAAATATATTTATCTCCTCTATCTACTTTTGAGTGA